>JBATHQ010000229.1:0-4134 GCA_049667005.1 Psychromonas sp. | reverse complement strand
AAGAGCCTTTAACCATGGCGACTCGCGTTAGTCCTCCTGTCGTTACCTGAATATCTTTGCCCGAAGACAGAATAAAAGGTCTGAGATCCACATGTCGTCCGGCAGGCTCAGAATCTGTCAAGGTCGGAACAGTGGACAGGTCTAAGGTAGGTTGAGCCACCCAGTTGCGCGGATCAGCTTTAATCTGGGCAATCGTTTCCTGCTGCTGTTTTTTAGTGGATTTAGGCCCAATCAATAAACCGTAACCACCTGATTCGTTGGCGGGTTTAACCACTAACTTATCAATATTTTTAATCACATAATCACACTCTTTTGGATCCATACATTTATACGTGGGCACATTCGCAATTTTAGCCTCTTCACCTAAGTAATATTTAATGATTTCAGGTACATAAGCATAAACTACTTTATCATCTGCAACGCCGGCACCAGGTGCATTAACCAAAGCGACATTACCTTTTGCCCAAGCACGCATCAAACCGGGAACGCCTAGTTTTGAATCCGGATTAAAGGCTTCAGGATCTAAAAACAGGTCATCGATGCGCCGATAAATAACATCAACCCTGCGCAATCCCTTGATAGTTTTCATATAAACACAATCATCTTTTTCGACCACCAGGTCGCGGCCTTCCACTAGCTCGCAGCCCATCTCCTGAGCAAGATAACAATGTTCAAAATATGCAGAATTAAACACTCCGGGGGTCAATACGACCACTTCAGGTATATCCAGCGGACGCGGTGACATGGCAGAGAGCATATCGAATAACTGTGAAGGATAATCATTGACTGGCAGAATCGGCACCTGCTCAAACAGCTCCGGGAATACACGTTTCATCACAGAGCGGTTTTCAAGCATATAAGAGACGCCGGAAGGAACGCGCAGATTGTCTTCCAAAACGTACATGGTGCCATTACCATCACGTACTAAATCTGAACCACAAATATGCGCCCAGATATTATTAGGAGGATTAACGCCTACGCATTGCGGGCGAAAATTGACCGATTTTTGCAATAACTCTTTTGGGAAAACACCATCTTTTATTATTTTTTGGTCATGGTAGAGGTCATTAATAAACAGGTTTAGTGCTTCAACGCGTTGTTTTAACCCCGTCTCGACGGTCTGCCATTCGTTTTTACTGATAATGCGCGGAATAATATCAACAGGCCACGCCCTGTCTATAGTACTTCCTTCATCATATACAGTGAATGAAATACCCATCTCTTTAATCGCCAAATCAGCGACAGCTCGGGCTTGCTTTAACTCTTCACCAGATAAACCGGCAAGGAATTGCGCTAATTTTCGTCCCTCTTTTCTGACTTCTCCCTGACCGTCAACTAATTCATCAAAGAAACCATTTGTTTGGTACGCTTTCCAATCAATTCCCATATAGTCCACCGCCTTTTCCATCATTAAATTTACATAATCTATTGATATAATTAATTTTTAATTACTCCAATCGAATCATATCTACCGCAACATCCAAGCGTTGCGAACCACCACCAAATACAACCCCTTTTAAAGGAGTGACATCAGAAAAATCCCGCCCCACTGCTAAGGTGATATGCTGACCGTTGGGTAATACATTGTTGGTTGGATCAAAATCAAGCCAGCCAAAATTCGGAACAAAGACTGCAAACCACGCATGAGTCGCATCGGCACCTTCTAATTTTTTTACACCTTCAGGCGGTATTGTTTCAATATAGCCGCTAACATATCTCGCCGCTAATCCCATGCTTCTCAGGCAAGCGAGTCCAAAGTGTGCAAAGTCTTGGCAAACGCCCCTTTTTTGTGCAAAAACATCACTCAAAGGGGTACTAATCGTGCTAAAACTAGGATCATAATAAAACTCATGAAAGATTCGTGCCATTAAATGCTCGCAGGCATAAATTAAATTTGTTTCCGGCGTAAAAGAGAGTAACGCATACCCTCTAATCCCCTCTGCTATAGGCGTAAACTGAGAGGGTAAGACAAATTCAGCCGCTTTTAATAATTCCGGCGTATTGGGGTTTGCCAATAAGTCGCGCACCTTCTTCCAGGGCAGATCAACACTACTTAAATTTTTATTCTGGCCCGTTAACAGTTCAACTTCACTGACCGCCGTTACTTTTAATGTTTTATGTTGCGTGGGGATCTCAAAAACGGTCACGTCATTATCAAAATAATCCCGATATTGCTGCAGATAACTTGTGGACGGTTCTATTTCAATTTCGGTGTTATGACAAATTTGTCCCCGATGATTGGTTTTTGGGGTTAAACGCGCTTGGTTTTGGCATAAACTGACAAAATCCGAATAATGATACGTTGTGGTATGTTTTATTTTATATTTCACGATCGGGCTTACCTATATTGGTCCAATTCAATTTTTTAGCCCTTTTGGTATGCGTGAAATACTGCAGTAATAATACGTCACAAAAAGTATCCAGATTGATACGGATATTATGGCTAAATTCCATCAACTGCTTGCGTTGCCCACCTTCACTTAATTGCAAATAGTCTCTTTCAGTCAAATAACAGCTGGTTTTAGAGAGCAATATCGCTTTCTCATGTGCGGCAATTAATCCGGGCCTTCTTCTGGCTGGCAGGTGTTGGCAAAGTTGGTTAATTTGCTCCAGTTGGAATAATAAGGAACGGGGGTATTCTGCGTCCAATAATAATAGTTCAATCCCGGTGCCAAGGCTTTGATACATACGATAACGTCGTTTATGGGTGACCAGACTGGCCTGACTGCTCAATACCGCTTCTAACAGCCCAAGCTCTTCAGCCGCCTCTAACTCTTTGGTCAATAACGCGGCACTTAATGACGTAATTTGAATACTGCGTTCAACCCTGCGGCCAATTTCCAATAAAAACCAGCCGTTGCTATTAGGCATACAGTCGGTAATCGAACCATTGAACGCCATCATTAAACCTATGATTTTATCCAGGCTGCTTTGTATAGAGCGCGTTGACACCTCTATGGTGGTATTTTTCAGTACTTGAATTTGCTCATTAATTTCATCAATAATGCGCCAGCTGTCATAGGATAACAACTCTCGAATCTGCACCGCTGAATTAGCTAAATAGCCAAGGGTATTTATAATACTGGCAGGGCATTGCTTAGTGGCTAACAGTTGAAAAGCCATCTGTTTACATAACGCAGGGTCAAAGCTCTCCGGTTTTGTTTCCAGCTCTGTATAGGGATAAACAATAAGTTGCGCTTTTATGGCAGCGAGAAGTCTGGTGACGATATTTTGCCGGGTCAGATCCGGGTAGATGGATAACTCGGTATACCTGTCTATAAAGATACGTAAAATACGCACCGTATTTTCACATCTTTCCAAATAGCGCCCTAACCAAAACAGATGTTCAGCAGTGCGGCTCGATATTTCCCCTTCCAGCAGGGTAAGATCCATCCTTTTTCTGATCGTACCCGGCACGACCAGCATTTTTGAAGCATTACTATCATCGGTACTTATCCAGGTATCTTTAACCCACCCTGATTCGCCGTCCTCACCGGAAAAGCATAACGCAGAAGGTAATACTTCCACCCCATGTTCTGTGGTTAAGGCATAACAGCGAAACAGCACGGGTTTATCAACCAACCTGCCGTCAACCCAAAAGGGTGCCGTACTGAATTTAGCTTTATCCCGGAAATAATAATCATCGGGCTGGGCACTGATCAGCTGCGTTATTTTTTGCGCATCTATCGCCCCGTCTAATACAAATTGTTTATCTCTGTAAGAGGCAAACTCCAGTTGCGTCCAGTCTAATGTTTTTGCCTGCAGGGGGTCATAATATTCAGGCTCACTGAGTATTAAGGGTTCATTTAAAAGGTGAGTGGATAATTTTGCTAAATGACACTTGATCGCGGTCGACGTTAACACGCCGCTGCCAAAAGGGTTTATCACTTTGACCGAGCCTGCCCGCACCGCCTGTAATAAACCGGGAATACCGTGTACTGAATACTCAGTTTGCTCTAATGAATCGATAATCCGATCCGGCAACCAGCGAATAATGACATTAATTTTTCCTAAACCCTGTAAGGTTTTTAAACACACTTGTCCGTTACGCACGGTCAAGTCTGCACTTTGTACCAGGGTATAACCGAAATAGGTGGATAAAAAAGCATGTTCATTATAGTTAGGATCATCCGC
>JBATHQ010000228.1:0-2362 GCA_049667005.1 Psychromonas sp. | reverse complement strand
CGTATTCGTAAAGAGAGTATCGCCGCAGAAGATATCATGCACGATCTCGGTGCGATCAGTATGATCGCCTCGGATTCTCAAGCGATGGGACGTGTTGGCGAGATGATCACCCGCACCTGGCAGACCGCGCACAAAATGAAACAGCAGCGCGGTCCTTTAAGCCCGGACACGGATCGCAATGATAATTTCCGCTTAAAACGCTATATTGCCAAGTACACCATTAATCCGGCAATCAGTCATGGTATCAGCCATGAGGTCGGCTCGATTGAAGTGGGCAAACTGGCGGATCTGGTTTTATGGAAGCCGGCCTTTTTCGGCATCAAACCGGCCATGATCATAAAAGGTGGTTTTATTGCAGCAGCGCCGATGGGTGATGCCAATGCTTCTATTCCAACGCCTCAACCTGTTTATTACCGCCCGATGTTCGGATCTTTCGGTCAGGCAGCCGCAAAAATCTCAATGACCTTTTTATCGCAAGCGGCAATTGATAAAAAAGTGCCGCAACAGATCGGCATAACGCGCCAGATTGGGGCGTGCAAAAATACCCGCAATATCGGCAAAAAGGATATGATCCACAATAATTGGCTGCCTAAAATTGAAGTTGATGCACAGACCTATGAAGTAAGAGCAAATGGTGAACTATTAACCTGTGAGCCGGCAACTGTTCTACCCTTAGCACAACGTTATTGCCTGTTTTAATAAAATAAAAGATGGAAGAAAAAATGTTACAAGCTTTTGAACGACTAGATCATACCCACGATCCGATAGATGACACTATTACATTGGATCAGGACACGCGCAAAAAAGCGCGCATTAAAGGACAAACCGATCAGGGCCAGGAGATTGGCATTTTTGTCGCGCGCGGCCACCCTTTATTGGTCGGAGAAATACTCAAAACCGAGTGTGGTTTACTGATTGAAGTAAAAGGCCAGGCGGAACAAGTATCCACGGCAATTGCGCAGGATTGGCTAGCCTTCAGCAAGGTTTGCTATCATCTGGGTAATCGTCACACATCTGTGCAGATTGGCGAGCTTTGGGTGCGTTTTAAACCGGATCATGTGTTGGAAGAACTGGCAGAAAAATACGGTTTACGCATTGATAAAACCCCAGCCGTCTTCGAACCTGAAAATGGAGCCTATGGTGCCGGCAGTCATTCCCATGCCCATTAAGGCATCGCCACTTAAACTTAACCGCTTACTGCAGTTGTGCAGTGCTAACTTACCGGTGGGTGGGTTTTCATTTTCACAGGGGCTGGAGTTTGCGGTTGAAAGTGGCTGGATAAACAATGCCGAAACAACCTATCAATGGGTTGAATTAAATTTAAATGAAGCTATCGCCCGTACTGATTTAGCCATCCTGAAACGCCTTTATCTGGCGGTTCAGGAGGACAATTTTGAAAGCTTTCTGCTTTGGAACCAGCATCTTATTGCCTGCCGCGAAAGTAACGAGTTGTATTTGGCGGATGCAGCAATGGGCAAAGCGTTGGTGCGTTTATTAAAACAGCTGGATCATCTTGATTGCGAAGCCTATTTGCCGATATTAAATATTCCGGAAATCAGTTTTGTCAGTGCTTTTACAGTTGCCGCACATCTGTGCCAGATTGATCTGTTATCGGCGCAAAGCGGTTTCTGCTGGACTTATATCGATAATCAGGTGGCGGCCGCAACAAAGTTAGTGCCCTTAGGCCAGACGCAGGCACAAAATCTGCTGTTTGCATTAAGTGAGCAGTCCGAAAAGGCGATCCATCTGGCCAACAGTTTAGATGACCAGCAAATTGGTGCGAGTTTACCGAGACTGGCCATGGCAAGCGCCTGGCATGAGACGCAATATACACGCTTATTTCGTTCTTAATCAGACTGTTAAAACAGATAAATACCCTATCAACACGAAGAGAAACTATTTATGATGAGAAAAAAACAACTACTACGTATTGGTGTCGGCGGCCCGGTCGGGTCAGGCAAAACTGCCCTGCTCAGAGTCCTGTGTTTAGCCCTGCGCGATAAATACAACATGGCGGTCGTCACTAATGATATTTATACCCTTGAAGATGCTCAGTTTTTAACCCGCAACGATGCCCTCTCTCCGGATCGTATTATCGGGGTTGAAACCGGCGGCTGTCCACACACGGCCATTCGCGAAGATGCCTCAATGAACCTTGCTGCTATTGATGAGTTACATGAGCGTCACCCGGATCTTGATTTTGTCTTAGTCGAAAGTGGCGGCGACAATCTCAGCGCCACCTTCAGCCCGGAACTGTCGGATTTAACCCTGTATGTTATTGATGTCTCTGCCGGCGATAAAATCCCGCGTAAAGGCGGCCCGGGGATCACTAAATCAGATCTGTTAATCATCAATAAAATTG
>JBATHQ010000227.1:0-12034 GCA_049667005.1 Psychromonas sp. | reverse complement strand
ATTGACCAATAAAATTTTTACTCAATGGCAAAAAATCATTAACTGATTGCATTAATATGCTTAAAAAAGCACTTTTTATGCAGATTGGACAACTATTTATCAAGGATAAAGTAAGCCCCCTTTTATAAAAACCGAGATCGAGATAACGTTATAACCATTTTTATATTAATAACATAGTTGTATCTGGAAACATTGATAGCCAAGCTACCTCAATATACACAAATCAGCATCTTGAAGTAGTTTGGGTATAGCGCATTTTTATAAAACTAAAAAAATACTGTAAATAAGGCTAACCTAGCGAGTATAGTTGCGATAAACGTCACAACCAGAAAACCTAAAAAATGACCAATTGTATATGGGTCTTTAAAATTCCCTTTTGACACTGTAGATTCTTTAACAAGGTTGACGCTTAAATTTATTGATACAAGCCAAGTTAACCACCCTATCCGCCACATCGTGGTAGCCACTCATTTAATGTTTTTTCTAATCAAGGTGTTTTATGAAAATGTTACAATCAACAATAGCAGCGCCAGTTTGGTCTCATTTTTCAACGATTTGCTCAATTCCTCATCCTTCCAAACATGAGCAGCAACTTGCAGATTGGATCATCAATTGGGCAAACAAAAAAAACCTAAACTGCGTACAAGATGAAATCGGCAATCTAATTTTAAAAAAACCGGCAAGTAAGGGTTATGAAGATAAAACCCCGGTGATCCTGCAGGCGCATCTGGATATGGTGCCTCAGAAAAATAACAACGTTACACATGATTTCTTAACGGATCCCATCAAACCGGTGATCGATGGGGAATGGCTACGCGCCGAGAATACCACGTTAGGAGCAGATAACGGTATCGGCATGGCGGCTTGTTTGGCGGTATTAGCAGATAATACCCTGCAGCATGGTCCGCTTGAGGTACTTTTAACCAGTGACGAAGAAACCGGCATGACCGGGGCATTTGGCCTGAAAAAAGATGCGCTACAGGGGAAAATTCTGCTTAATACCGATTCAGAGCAGGAAGGTGAACTTTACGTAGGTTGTGCAGGCGGGATTAACGTTAATGTTGCTTTACCCTATGAAATTATGGAAAGTGAACCAACGGACAGTGCTTTTGAAATTACCTTAGAAGCACTTAAAGGGGGGCATTCAGGATGTGATATTAACTTGGGCCGCGCCAACGCAATTAAAACACTCGTGTCGATATTGCATAATTTCGATGCCATTCCATTTAATATCTCCTATTTTGAAGGTGGCAGCTTACGTAATGCCATTCCAAGGGAGGCGAGTTGTGTCATAGTATGTGCTCCTCACTATCAAAATAGTTTAGAGATGATCATCAATACCCTGCAGCAAAAACTGTGCAGTGAATTTAAAGCATCAGAGCCTGGTTTGCTGCTTTCTATCAAATCCTGTGATTTACCCGGTTTTATTTTAACCCACCAAAGCCAAACTAATTTATTAAACAGCCTGCAGCATTGCGATAATGGCGTATTCAGCATGGATAATACTTTTTCGGATGTTGTGCAAACCTCATCAAATTTAGGCGTTGTTGCGCAAAACAGAAACAACCCCCGTGTTTTTGATATTCAAGTATTAGTGCGTTCTCAAATTGAAAAAGAGAAACAAACAATAGCGCAGAAAATTGCAGGAAATTTTGAAAAACACGGTGCAAAGGTTCTTTTACAAGGCGATTATCCCGGTTGGACCCCCAATAAAGACTCAGCCGTTTATAGAATAATGGAACAGCAATACGTTGCTCTATTTGCTAAAAAACCCAAAGCGATGGTGATCCACGCAGGGCTGGAATGTGGTTTGTTTAGCGCTAACTATCCACAATGGGATATGATCTCATTCGGCCCGACGATTAAATTCCCCCACAGTCCCGATGAAAAAGTAAATATCGCCAGCGTAGATAAATTCTGGCAGTTGCTGCTAGCAACCTTAAAAGCAATTGACTGAACGATACAAGCCGTTAATCATCTCTTTGATGAGATGATTAACGAAAAAGCGGCTTGTATTTTACAAAGATGGGTCATTAAAAAGTTTAACCGCCGGACTGTTTTTTATCCCTGTTGCTTTTTTATGGCCAGGCAGTTACCTTTGCTTTTCTGATTATTTGGAAATTAAAACCACAATACTGCGGCCATTTACCTTAAAACTCGTCCCGTTATGCACTATTTCATCGCCTGTTTTAACGATATCAAGAGGCGAAAGTAAGGAGGTATCAATGGCGCGATGCCACTGCTCCCCGGCTATTGCAGGTAACTCAAATTCAAGCGCTTCCCAGTACATATTGAACATAATATGCAGATCCTCTTCGTCCTCGTATGCGCTGAGTGTCATTGCTAATGCTAATCCGTTTACATCATGCCAACCGGGTTTGTGCAGTTCACAGCCATGCCAGGCGATATCCGGCAATCCACGTTTATTTATTTCTCCATCGTAATAGCTATTGCTGAATATACTCGAATGCGCTTTGCGGAAAGATATCAGTCGTTGCCAGAACTGCAACATCGCTTTATTGCTCTCCAGATCATTCCAATTGAACCAGGAGATTTCATTATCCTGGCAATAGGCATTATTGTTACCCTGCTGTGTTCGACAAACTTCATCACCGGCAACAAACATCGGCACACCTTTAGATAACATCAAAATAGTGGCAAAATTTTTGATCTGCTGTTTGCGCAATAGATTAATTTCTTTATCATCAGTAGCGCCCTCAACACCACAATTCCAGCTCCTATTGTGATCCGCACCATCACGGTTATTTTCGCCATTCGCTTGATTGTGTTTGTGGTTATAAGAAACCAGATCATTAAGGGTAAAACCGTCATGGACAGTAATAAAATTAATACTATTACCGGGCAGCTCATATTTTTTCTGATAAAGATCCGCGCTTCCCGCGATGCGTCTGGCAACCGTACCAAGGATACCGGCTTTGCCACGCACAAAATCACGTATATCATCACGGTAAATACCATTCCATTCCGCCCAGCGATGCCCGGGAAAAGAACCAACCAGATAGCCCCCTTGTGCATCCCAGGCCTCAGCGATCACTTTAGTGTCTGCTAATTGTTCAGCCAGTTCGATAGCCCAGATAAGCGGAGGATTATCCATAAGTTCGCCATTTTCACTGCGCGCTAAGATAGTGCCCTCATCAAAACGAAAACCATCAATGTGCATATCACGCACCCAATATTCTAAACAATCAAGAATAAACTTTTCAGTGATCGGATGGTTGCACTTAAAGGTATTGCCACATCCGGAATAATTACAATAGATATCTTTATGATCCTCCATCAATAAATAATAACTTTCATTGGCGAACCCTTTAAATGAGTACAGAGGTCCTTGATCATCTCCCTCATCGGTGTGATTAAAAACAACATCTAGAATCACACCGATATCGGCCTGATGCAGTGCTTTCACCAAATCTCTGAATTCATCAAGATGCTCCCCCTCTTGCGGATTGACGCAATACCCGGAATGAGGTGCAAAAAAATTGACCGTGTTATAGCCCCAATAATTACTTAATTTATTGCCGTCAACATAACGCTGTTCAGAATCATCAAATTCAAATACGGGCAACAACTCTACGGCAGTAATACCCAATGCCTGCAGATAAGGGATCTTCTCTATCACCCCAGCATAACTGCCCGGATGTTTAACCTTTGATGTCGGTGATTTGGTAAATCCGCCGACATGCAGCTCATAAATAATGCTCTCATTCAGGCGGTGAGTAGGCGCTTTGTCACCCTGCCAATCATAATCACTTAACTTAAGCACACAACTGCGCATTGACGTATGCAGATTATCTCCGGCTTTGCAGGCATCGTCACGCTGCCATAAACTGCGGTTAATACCTCTTGCATAGGGATCGATTAATACTTTCTGCTTATCGAAAATCAATCCATTTTCAGGTTGATAAGGACCATCAACACGATAGGCATAATGTATCTTTGGCGGTAAGTCTTTGACAAAAATATGCCAAAAATAAAAACTACGGTGAATAAGGGGATCGAAGCGGATAATTTCATAGGGAACAACGGCATCATGCTGCTCAAACAGCAGCAGTTCTACGGAGGTGCAGCGATCATCGCAATACAGACAGAAATTAACACCATCCTCTTCGACTGTTGCACCTATAGGATGCGTTTTACCCGGCAGCACTTCATACATTGCGTCATTCATAATATAATCAAACCATTGAAATTTATACCCAAACTACTTGCAGATGCAGATTCCAGTAATTTGAGTAAAATAAAACTATAGTCATAAATGCTGTTTTATCAATGGTCGAAGGTCGTTGAGTTAACCGCTTTAACCCGTCAATACAGGAACACGCGGCTGATCAGCGCAAATCAGCCAGTCGGGTAAGATGTTAACCTGTACAATGTCTGGATAAGCAGGTTGTGGAGAACTGGTAAGATTCAAGCTGGATAGTGATATGATCGATATGCTTATGTTCCAGCAGGGTAGCCGTGACCACTTTTAACACCTGATCGCGATCAAACTGATCACCAATAACCAGATGCGCGCTTAACGCATTTTCAGTTGTTGATAATGCCCAGATATGTAAATCATGGACACTGATAACCCCGCTTATTTCATTCAACAATAAGACCACGGATTTTGTGTCAATTTGCTCCGGAACGCCATCAAATAAAAGATGTAAAGATTGTCTGAACAATGACCAGGTGCTTGCTACAACCAGTATTGCGATCACGATACTGACGACAGGATCCAACCAACTCCACTGCCAGCGCAGATATAGCGCACCGGAGAGCACCACTCCAAGAGACACCAGAGCATCGGCGGTCATGTGTAAAAAGGCCCCTTTAATATTAAGATCTTCTTTGCTACCCGCCATAAACAGCCACGCGGTAAGCGCATTAACCACGACACCCACGGCAGCCACCCACATTACCACCGAGCCTTGCAATTGAGTTTCCTGGGTGAATCGACCAATCGCCTCCCAGGCCAACATTCCCATGGCCACCATCAAGAAACTTGCATTAAAGAAACTGGCTAAAATAGTTCCCTTTTTCCAGCCGTAGGTGCGTCGGTCATTGGCCAATAAACGCGCCCCGAGCATACTCAACCAGGCGAGTATCAATCCCGCGACATCACTGAGATTATGCCCGGCATCAGCAAGCAAAGCCAGTGAGTTGATATGCCAGCCGTAAAAGGCCTCAATACCGACATAAGTTAGATTAAGGGCGATGCCGATAAGAAAAACTTTGCCATAATCTTTGCCTGGCGCAGGGTGATGATGAGTGTGAGAATGCATAGTCATTACCTGTTGCTAAAAATATATTTTAAACATTAGCTACTTTTATACTTTTTAAATGCTGGCAGGAAAATCATCCCGGGTTTTATTCCCATTAGAACCCCCTTTTTGCTTATCCTATTATGCTATTTACCCAGTTGTTCAGCTTGCAGTGCACTGCTACTCTTACTGATGCTAAATAAAGAGTAAAAAATCGCCAGCATAAGACACATAAAAGCAGGGGCAGCAAGCGCCATAAAATGATATTTACTGTAAAGAGATGCGCCAAAGACACCGCCGGAGATGAAGCCGGTAATAATAAGCAAAAACAGTATACCTTTGCGTTTATCGAACTCTTCGCCTCTGAGAGAAGCGCCGAGCATCATGCCCAGATCGGTAAAAATACCGGTAATGTGGGTTGTTCTTACCACTGCACCACTATATTTTGTCGCCAGTGCATTCTGCAGACCGCAGGCTAATGAGGCAAAATAGTGCCCGATAAAAGATCCCTGATTTAAAAAATAGATCGCAATCAATAAAAAAACACCTTCAATAAGCAGCAACACGCCATAGTGGCGGCCTAATTTTAAAGAGGGGCTGGAAATAAAAAAACCGGAAATCGCGCCACCGAGTACAAAACTGAAGATCACTCCCGCCAGATGCACAGCACTTCCCGGATGTTTGAGTAGTTCAGTCCCCAACAGTGTCGCAGTACCGGACAAGTGTGATACGGCCTGGTGCTGAAATCCAAGCAATCCAACAGCATTTACAATCCCGGCTAAAAAAGCCAGGGTAAAAGCACCGTATTCAATCCATCGTGGTAATCGAGATATCACAATATTTTCCTATATAAATAATTATCTGGCGGTGGTAATTAGCGGTTAATATTTTAACCGGCTAATTATAACTGTCGGTAAAACAATTAACCGAAATAATGCGTTATTTTCAAGTTCCTTGAAGCCGCATATTTTGGATTATTGTTACCCTTATTGCTGCTGTCCTTGCTGCATCTGCGCCATATTTTTTGCCATCAAGGCCCTATATTGTGCTTTCTGCTGCTCAGTGAATACTTGCAAATTCTGATCCGGTGCTTTTAACATATCCATTTGCTTATCAAGCATAAATGCATAATGTTTAGCTATCATTTTCCACGCTTTAACCTGATCAATGGTTGTGTTATTAAGGGCTTGAGACATCGGCTTATTACTCAGCATCTGTTGTCTTTGCGGCATTGTAGTTTCCATAATAGATGTGATTTTTTGCAACACCTGCTCAGAGCAGTTTGATTGAGAAGCAAACTTAGCAATACAGATCATCAATCCTGTCGATTGATAATTCGGGTTGTTATCCGTCTGATTCACTAAAATGCCAACACAGCAATAACCGATTGGCAATACAATGATGCTGCATATTTTATGTTCATACTGTACTCCTGATTAACCGGAAATGTAATAATTACCCTGCGGTTTTTTAATCTAAAATAAAAAACAATTTAGAAATATAAACAGACCTCGTTCAGCTTTGTAATAGCAATAACAGTTGAACAGCAATATTTACACTGACATACGAACAACAGGTAATGCGGCTAATCTGCTGAGCGCGGCAATAGCGTCTATACTGAAGTATATATTGATAACAAAGGGGGAGATATCATGGCAAAGACGTTGTTACTGATCGCTAATGCCAGCACGGCACGTGTTTTTAACTACCTGGCAGGTGAAGAGTTTAATTTAGTTAAAGAGTTTGACCATCCGCAAAGTCGTCAGAAAGGAAGTGATCTGGTCAGTGACCGTCCGGGCCATAATCAGGGCTCAAGTGGAGGGCATGGTGAATTTTCTCCAGCAACTAGTCCCAAACAAGTTGAAGCAGAACGCTTTGCTCGTGAGTTGGCTGCTTGGTTAGACGATCAACGTAAACAAAATCGCTGTAATCAACTGATGTTGGTGGCACCTCCCAGCTTTTTAGGGCTGCTCAACAAATCGATTAATGAGCAAACTATGCAGTTAGTTTATCAATCTCTGGGCAAAGACTACTCGCAGGTTATTCAGCGCGATCTGCCGAAGATGTTAGATTTAAGGGTTAGGGACAGAGAAGATTATCTGTAATGTAGTCAAACCGCCTCAAGAGGTGTAAATCGGTTTCTTGAGGCGGTTTATGCCGTCAGGTTGCATTTTATTGCAGAAAATTCACTAAACCCACTTAAACAGATCATGAACAAAGAAAATGGCTATCTCAACCGTAATTAGCCAGATAATAATCCATTCCAATACGGCGGAATGTTGGTGATTTGTCTGGTCTGCAAGAATATTGAGCATCTCCTGAATCACTTCTAACTTGCGATTGAGAATATCAAGCCGCGTTGACAGTTCCTGATACTCCTCCGCTTTATGGTAATAATGATCCAGTTCAGGATATTCCCAGAAAAAATCCGGTTTATCGAGCAACTCATAATGCAGGTTAACACTCGACTTGGTCAAAAAAAGCTGCCCGCGCATACGCGAAATCTGATTTCGACTGAGTTTTATTTTCCCATGTTCAGCCAGATACTTGGGAATTGGCGATGTTTCTTTAATCGTCTGCTCAACTTGCTCTTCAAACATCTCCAATTTAACCGATTGTGCAAGGGTATGCGATACAGCCAACTTCACTAAAGGTGCCTGATTATCCAGGACCAGATGATCATTATGTAAGGTGAAATGAGTCCCGTTACTAAAGGTTAATTCATCCTGTAAACATTTGGTCATCGGCTTCTGCAGAAAAGGTAATATATCCTGCTCTATTTGCTGACGTTTTTGATGACTTACATTCCAATAAACGATGGTCGCATAGGAAAAAACAAATACATCTCCCTGATCTACATCAAGGTGTAGAGTACTGCGGTAGATGGCTGAACGGTAACTTTTTTCACAAAATTTAACCACACCAGCAAAATCAAAATTACTGCCATAGCATACGGCAATCAGACTGGCTTGGTTCTCTGGGGAACTCACGATTTTATTCCTTGCTTGCTATATTAAAGGAGGCCGATATTGACCCCATTAGTTGCGTTTTTTACCCTATTCTGCATAATAAATTGCGAAGATAAGTAAAAAAATTACTGCATCATACAACTATCACTGCGATTTAAAAAGGGTAATTTCCAACACAAATAAGGCTTTTTCTTATTGATAAAAAACAGCAGCTTGAACATTTCTTATACATCGGAGGAGGAGGGAAGTCATTGAATAAAATCTCACCGTTAAGCATCTCTAATAACGCAACAGTAAACACAACAGTGAGATTGATCTGATATTGGCAATGTGATCCAAAATTGGGGTTATTTGGCCATCCTATTCACCACAAAAACCCCAAACTGCCAATAAATTGCTTTGTATTTAATTAATGAATCAATCCAAACCATCTTGGTAAGAATAAACTGATATCGGGAATAAAGGTGATCAACATTAAGGTGACAATTAATACCGCACAGAATGGTATAATTGCCTTAATCACACCTTCAATCCTGGCGCCACTCACACTACAACCGACAAACAGTGCCGTTCCTACTGGTGGTGTGGCTATCCCGATGCAAAGGTTAAAAATAATCATCATTGCAAAATGAATTGGATGCATACCCAACTGTTCGGCAATCGGCATAAATATTGGTGTAAATATCAACAATGCGGGGGTGAGATCCATAAACATACCGATAATTAATAGGATGATATTCATCAATATTAAAATAACGATCGGATTCTCTGAAATAGACAGCATCGAATCACTTATCATCGTTGGTAAGCCGGTGAAAGCCATTGCCCAAGACATAATCGTTGATGCACCGATAATAAACAGCATGATACCCGTGATTTGGGTGGTTTCAACACTGATAGAACGCAGATCAGCCCAGCTAATCGAGCGATAACAAAGTGATAATGCAAACGAGTAGAGAACCGCAATACATGCCCCTTCTGTTGCGGTAAATATCCCACCGATTATGCCACCAATCACAACAATAATAAGACCAAGGCTAGGAACAGCTCGCCAAATGATAGTCACAACCTCTTTTAGCGAATGCCTGGTAACTTCGTGTTTGTCGTAACCTTTCTTTTTAGCGATAAAGTAAGCCACAACCATACAGCTTACACCCATTAAAATTCCCGGGACATAACCGGCAATAAACAGAGCTGCAACCGATGTACCGCCACTGACCACTGAAAATACAATTAAAGAGTTACTGGGCGGAATAAGTAAACCAGCAGGGCAGGAAGCGACATTCACTGCTGTCGCAAATGACTTATCATACCCCTCTTTTTTCATTTCGGGAGCGAGTGTTTTACCTACCGCCGCTGCCGCAGCAACCGCTGAACCAGACACTGCACCAAACATCATATTAGATAAAATATTTACATGGGCTAATGCGCCCGGCAATCTACCGACCAGTAATTTAGCAAAATTAATCAACCTGCCGGCTATCCCCCCCCGGTTCATGATATTGCCTGCTAAAATAAAAAAGGGTATTGCCAGCAAACTAAAGCTGTCCACGCCGGTAACAATTTTTTGTCCTGCGGTTATAGATGCCACATCAAACGGGAGGATGGTGTACATGATAACAAGAGAAGACATAGCAATAGCGATTGCAATAGGTACGCTTAATGCGATCATGCCTAAAAACAAGCACAACAGCCAGAAACCAATGGAGATATCCATACAGGGAATTCCTTAAATGTAAGTGGTTATTCTTTAAAAATGGGTTCCAGCATATTCAAAATGACATAGAGAATAATGACTGAACCTGATAGTGGCAATATGAAGTAAACATAGGCCATAGGGATTTGTAATGCTGGGGACAATTGCTGCATTGTACGGCCCATTAACGCTACCCCACCTTTTATCATCGCTAATGATACAAACGACAAGACCAAAACATTAATAAAAAACTGTAGTACCGTATTCATTTTGCTCGGAAGACTGTCGGCCAGTAATGTAATGGCTAAGTGACCTTTTATACCGAATAAATAGCTTGCGCCTAACAACCCTAACCAGACCATAAGGTATCGGGATAGCTCATCGGTGAATGAGCTCGGATCATTTAATACATATCGACTAAATACTTGCCAGGTGACGGTTACAACCATCGTTATTAATGCGAATCCACAAAATATTAAAATGGATTTATCTAAAAAAGCTTTTAGATTTTTGATATAAGCATGCATTGGAAGTCCTTAAACAATATATCAAAACAGTTTGCTCTATCTTTATTACTGGGAATTAGACAGAGCAAACATCATACAAAAAGACAGGCTCTTTATTTAATAGCTTGAATTTTTTCAATGTAGTAACCAAGTTTTGGATCTTTTGCTGCCTCATCAAGCATTGGTTTTACTTTTTCTTTGAACTTTTCTTTATCAACTTCAACAAAAGTGACGCCCATTTTGAGTGCTTTTTCTACATTAGCATTTTCGATTTCATCCCAAATTTTAATTTCTTCATCCAGTGCTTCCGCTGCCGCTGCTTTTAAGATCTTTTGCTCTGCATCGTTTAAGCTGCCCCAGCTGCTTTCTGAGATAATGATTAAATCAGGTGACATGGTATGTTGATCTTTTGAGTAGAATTTCGCCACTTCGCTATGACGCATCTCAACTAAACTAGATACATTATTTTCTGCTGCATCAATAACACCCTGTTGTAGACCGGTATAAATTTCAGTGAACGGCATTGGTGTTGCTTTAGCGCCTAACAGATTAATCATCTCCATCATGGTTGGTGATTCAGGTACGCGAATTTTCAGACCAGTAAGATCGTCAGGGGTTTTAAACGGTTTGTCAGAGTAAAAGCTTCTTGAGCCGGAATCAAAAAATGTTAAACCAATAAAGCCTTTACCCTTACTTGACGCTAACATCTCTTGTGCTGCATCACTTTTCATAAAGCTGCGCATATGTTCAGGGCTAGTAAATAAATATGGAATGGAGATAACTTTAAAAGTAGGTTCAAAAGATTCAGCAAGGGAGCCATTGATTTTGGCCATATCGATTGCGCCGGTAACAACTTGTTCAGCTTGATCTCGCTCTGAGCCTAATTGTGCATTTGGGAAGATTTTAACCGTTAAGTCGCCATTAGATTTTTCTTTTACCTTATCAGCAAAAATAACCATGCCTTTGTGTGCCGCATTATCTAACGACATTGCATGGCCAAGTGTTAATTGTTTTGCCGACACATTAAAATTGGCAAAAAGAGATGCGATGACTAAGGGTAATAGGAGCTTTTTCATTTTTTTCTGTCCTTATATATTTAATTGGTTACCGATTTTTATCAACATTGGGTAAACAGCATATTTTGGAATTTGTTTTCCCATTCGTTAGCGATTATTCTAGTTATATACTTTTATAATACAATAAGACGATGGTAAAAATATGACCGGTGCACTGTTGCTGATCACACTTTTTTGCAGAGGATTTTGCTGGCTGGATAAAAAGATACGGGTATAAGGAGGCTTGCAAGAGGGCAATCCAGCAGATGGATTTTACTGCCTGATGTTACGCTGCTATTGACAACTGTTTGTTATTTACACAGTGCTAATTACTCATGAAAAACTCTCCCGTATTATGCTGGAAAAAAGAAAGATCCCCATGATACTTCAAGGTGCAAGGCGTTTGATTAAAAATCATGCAGTGTTTTTTTTAATTCGCAAGGTTGATAAAATATTTATCTAAGTATTGGTATTACCTACTTACTTTGCCTTTGCATTACTGCTTTGCAAAGCCTAAATTGTTGCTATTAAACAAATGCTA
>JBATHQ010000226.1:0-7505 GCA_049667005.1 Psychromonas sp. | reverse complement strand
GGCCAAGGTCAAGGCCGTGGTATGAATAACGGTGCAGGCCAAGGTCAAGGCCGTGGTATGAATAACGGTGCAGGCCAAGGTCAAGGCCGTGGTATGAATAACGGTGCAGGCCAAGGTCAAGGCTGTGGAAAGACAAACGGTCAGGGACAAGGTAGAGGACGAGGTCAAGGCTGTGGAAAGACAAATGGTCAGGGACAAGGTAGAGGACAAAACATGGTAAATGATCAAGGGCAACAAGATTAATACCAACGTCTAACATAAATAAACCTGCTTTCTTGAATATGATGCAAAAGCAAAGCAGGTTTCATATTTTTTACCGAATAATACAACCTCTGAGATAACCATGAAAAAACTAACCTGGCTGCAAAAAAATCTAATCATTAGCATTCCATTAACTATGGTAGTTGCCCTTCTCTATGGTTATTTCAATGAGGTAAGTTACCTTAAAAATCTGATTATACCGCTTACTTTTCTGATGGTATTACCTATGATGATCACCCTGCCTATCCGTAAGGTATTTGAAGGCGGTGATATGAAAGTGCAATTTGTTACGCAGTTTATTAATTTTGCAATAACCCCTTTTATTGCTTTTGCTATCGGTCTGTTTTTCTTTGCTGACAATAAATATCTGGCATTGGGGCTTTTATTAACGGGTCTGTTACCGACATCGGGCATGACTATCTCATGGACGGGGATGGCTAAAGGTAATATGGCTGCCGCGATTAAAATGACCATTTTTGGTCTGTTACTCGGCTCACTGCTAACGCCGCTCTATATTAGCCAGCTGATGGGTGCAGAAGTGAAGATTGAGATGTTAAAAATCGTCCAGCAGATCGCGATTATTATCGTTATTCCGCTTATTCTTGGTCACCTTATCCAACGAATACTTATTGCCCGCTACGGCATGGCACATTACCAGGAAAAATTGAAAAACCAATTTCCGCCAATATCAACCTTAGGGGTATTGGGTATTGTATTTGTCGCAATGGCACTAAAAGCAAAAACGATTTTTCATGATCCGCTGCTATTGGTTGATATCTTTATACCGCTTTTATTACTTTACGTAAGCAATTTCATTCTCAGCACGCTGATCGGCAAACTGTTCTTTAACCGCGATGATGCAATTGCGCTGCTTTACGGCAGTGTTATGCGCAATCTCTCTATTGCACTTGCCATTGCAATGACAGCCTTTGGTAAAGAAGGTGCTGATATCGCATTAGTGATTTCACTTGGTTATGTCATTCAGGTACAGATGGGCGCATGGGTGGTTAAGTTTACCGACCAAATTTACGGTAAAGCAGAAGCCCCGATTGCCGAGCAGTTTGTACATCAAGGGATCTTCTCACTGCACCAATCCGATACGTTACAACAGGCTATTCACCTACTTTCTGAAGAGCAGATTCATTCCATCGCAATCCTTGATAAAGGTGAAAAAGTAACGGGCATGCTCACGCATAATCAGGTGCTGAATTTAGTGGCAGAAGGAAAACCGATGCACAGCTTATTATCAAGCCTGGCATTAACAAAGCCGATTATTATGGATATACAACAACCTATCGCCTCAATCGCTAAAGAGATGAAACGGACTCACAACTACAAGGTACTTATTACTAATAAACAGGGAGAGATAGAGGGCGTTATTTCAAGCGTTGACATTATAGAATTTCTTGATTCATCGGCTTTATAAGCCGTGATGGTACAAAAAAACGTCTAACCACACTATGAAGATTTTCTTCACAATAATCACAAAAAGGTAACTATTATGAACAATATTGAACAGAACATCGTTGCATTTCCGCAACTAAATAAACCAGCACCCGCTTTTGAAGCAAGAACAACTCATGGTGTAAAAAAACTATCTGATTACAAAGGCAGATGGCTGGTACTTTTTTCTCACCCAGCTGATTTTACCCCCGTGTGCACAACGGAGTTTATAGGCTTTGCCAAACATCATGATGAATTTTTAGCAGAAGGCGCTGATCTACTTGGTTTATCCATTGACAGCTATTACAGCCATGTTGCATGGGTACGTAATATCAAAGAGAAATTTTCAGTAGATATAAAATTCCCGATTATCGAAGATTTATCCATGTCCGTTGCTAAGTCATACGGAATGGTTCATCCGGGTGCCTCAGACACATCGGCCGTACGTGCAACATTTATCATCGATCCCGAAGGCATTTTAAGAGCGATGGTTTACTACCCGATGAGCAATGGTCGTTCAATTCCTGAATTTTTACGTCTGCTAAGAGCGTTAAAAACAGCTGATACCCATAAAATTGCAACTCCTGAAGGCTGGCAGCCAGGTGATAAAGTTATCGTGCCGCCACCACAGGATAGCGATGCAGCTGAAAGTCGTATGACAGAAGGCTATGAATGCACAGATTGGTATTTCTGTAAAAAACAGTTATAGGCAGCACTGTTGGCGCACGGATATAGATCCGTGCGTTATTGTTACTGACTCATTGATCAATAGCGCAAAAAAATCTTCTTCATCATTAAATAAAGAAAAGATAATGAATAATTCAGAAAAAAACGTTTTACAGAATGAACTGCAAAAACTCAATTTTATTGATAACACATTATTATTAGAAAAAGTTGAAAAACAGCACAGCCATCAATACTGTATGTTGTGCGGTACACAATCCACCTTTGGTCTAAAGCTTAATTTTTATAACGATCAGGAAGGGATTGTCTGGGCAAAAACCAAAGGCGGTATTCATCAGCAAGGTTACCAGGGAATTTTACATGGAGGCTTTATTGCGGCATTGCTCGATGCGGGGATGTGTAATGCGATTTTCAGTCAGGGTGCCGAAGCTGTTACGGGAGATATAAATATTCGCTATCTCGCCGAGATCCCGCTGACTGCTGATATTATTATTCGCGGTAAAATCATCAAAAGCTACCTGACACTGTATAAAGTTGAAGCTGAAATCTATGTTGAGCAGCAACTTATGGCCAAAAGTAGTGCCCGTTTTATGAAGAGACAAAATAGCAAACACAGCAAATAAGTGAGTAACCTTGCTCGTTTTAAGGAAATATAATGACAACCACAATAACACTGCTCGTTGATAACCAGGCGGAAACAGGATTAAAGCATGAACATGGCCTGTCGATGTTTATTAAGCATCAGGGAAAACGTATTCTATTTGATAATGGCCAGGACAGTGAAGCACTGTATTATAACGCACAGAAATTAGCTGTCTCACTTAACGATCTGGATATAATAATTCTCAGCCACGGACACTATGATCATGGTGGAAATTTAGCCGCCCTACTCGCAGCAAATCCAAATGCACTTTTTTATGCGCATCCGGACTGCACACAAACACGCTATTCTTTGCATCCCAATAAAGACCCGCGCACCATCTCTTTAACAACAGAGACAATGGAGGCGATTGCGGCATTTCCGGAAAAACAAAAAAAATTCATTACCTCTGCGACTGAAATAACACCAGGAATGTGGCTGACAGGTCAAATTCCACGTCGTTGTGACCTTGAAGATACTGGAGGACCTTTTTTCCTTGATAAAGAAAAAATAGAAGCCGATCCTCTCCATGATGATATGAGCCTTTGGATTGAAACAGCAGCCGGATTAACCGTGGTTTGTGGCTGTTGTCATTCGGGTCTGATCAACACACTGACTCATATTAAATCACAGCTTCCCCAGGCTACGCCTATCAAAAATCTGATCGGCGGATTACACCTGGTCAACGCAAAGCGGACGCGTATCAATGCCACCATTGACTATTTAAATAAAGAAAACATTAGCAATATTTATCCTGCGCACTGCACCGGTGAGAACGCCATGTTAATGCTGCAGGATCAGGTTAAAAGTAACGTGCAGATTGCTAAAGCAGGATTAAAACTCACGCTGTAACAGACTTAAACACCAGTATTTTGAGCCAGTTTGTACTTAAATAACGGAATATCATGAGTAACAAAGAATTTAAAAAGTCAGAGGTATTTACTATCTCTGCGGCGCATATGCTGCATGACACCTACTCAGCATTTTTAGCCCCTTTGCTGCCGCTTTTGATTGAAAAATTGGGCATGTCTTTATCAACAAGTGCTTTATTAGAGATTATTAGAAGAATACCAACACTTTTTAATCCATTTTTTGGCTTGATCGTGGAAAAGACAGGAGTAAAGTATTTTGTTATTTTAACGCCTGCAATCACTGCAATTTCAATGAGTTTGATAGGGCTTGCTCAATCCTATACGGTTCTTTTTATTCTGTTATTTGTATCCGGAATAAGCGCGGCTCTTTTTCATGTCCCCTCTCCGGTGATGATAAAAGAAGCATCGGGCAACAAAATCGGCACGGGTATGAGTTGGTTTATGGTCGGCGGTGAATCGGCAAGAACCATTGGGCCATTACTGGTAACAGCGGCCGTCACCCTTTGGGGACTAGAAGGTATCTATAAACTTATGCCTTTGGGCCTAATTGCAACTTTTATTCTGTATCTGAAACTTAAAGATTTTGATATGGTTCACCCGGTAAGAAAGGCAAAAGAAAAAGGTGATACCAGAAAACTCCTGAAGAAGTACACCCCATTTTTTACGGTGTTAGCCGCTTATATATTCTTTCAAGCGGGAATGAAAAGTGCTTTAACCCTTTATCTGCCCGTCTATCTAACCAGCCAAGGAGAGAGTCTTTGGTACGCAGGTGTCTCTTTATCTATTCTGCAGTTTTTTGGTGTACTGGGCGCTTTTTTTTCTGGAAATTTATCAGATAGGATTGGCAGAAAAAACACACTGGTTATCACAAGTTTTGGCGCGGCTGTGTGCATGGGTCTTTTTATATACGTAGGTAATATCTTTATACTCGCTTTTTTAGGTCTGTTTCTTTTATCTTCAGGCCCAGTCATTATGGCAAGTGTGCAGGATACACACACCCATATGCCGACATTTATGAACGGTATGTATATGACGATAAGCTTTGGTATCACCTCAATCGTTGTCTTTGGCGTTGGGCTATTAGGTGATAATTTAGGTTTGCAAACAACTTATATTATCTGCAACGTATTAGCGATTGGTTCTATCCCTTTTGCCTTTTTGTTAACAAAATTTATCAAAAACTAATTTTAAAATTAACCCCAAACTTTAAGGAGCAATAAATATGCAAGCACTTCCTCATCATTATAATGTCCAGGTTAACAGCACACCCGATAGTCAATTAATCGCGTCAAGTAAAGGTATACCCGATTTAGTGGTTGCCGGGCCTGCAGAATTCGACGGTCCGGGCGATCAGTGGTCACCGGAAACGCTGCTTCTTTCAGCCGTTGCCAACTGTTTTGTTTTATCCTTTAAAGCAGTTGCTAACGCATCAAAATTTGCATGGGAAGAAATTCACTGTGAATCAACTGGGAAATTGGAAAAAGTTGATCGCTTAATGAAATTTACACAGATCACCACAAAAGTCAGGCTGGTCATCAAGGATGAAACGGAAAAAGAGATGGCTTTAAAATTACTAAAAAAATCGGAAGCTATCTGCCTTGTCAGCAATTCACTTAATTGCGAATTAAAACTTGAATGCGATATTGTTACTGGTGCATAGAATGCATTAGGCAATATATAGCCAGAATGCTATTTTGTACTTTTTCATTTTACGAAATAGCGTTGTTTTATGGTTCCCTAATCCTTTGGCGGCGACTACTCTGCTGTGATTATTGTTTGGTGTTTCAACCTCAATACGGAGTTTTTCACTTTTCAACAATAGGAGCTACCTGCTGCTGAAAATAACCTATTGATAAAAATAACAAACATATGTAATACTCACCTTTATCACGAAAAATTGATAATGATTTTTTGTTATGAAAACAGCGAATTTTTCCGTCTAATAATATGTTGGGGTTAACGCGCTCGAACTCTAATACTCCATTCAACCCAGAGTGCAAGGAAACAAAATGAAAAAAGTAGTGCTAGCATCATCGATTATTGCAGGTATGTTCCTATCAGGCTGTACGCAACGAATTGCTGACTTGACATATGTATCTACAAAAAATATCTCTCAAGAAGAATTGGCCAATGCAACTTCAGATAATGAAAGGGTTGTTGGAGAGGATTCTAGCCAGATTTTTATCATTATACCCACGGGAAATCCAAATACGGAAGAGGCTATAGATCGTGCAATTGAGAAGAAAAAAGGTGGTATTGCATTAAAAAATGCAACAATTCACAGTTCTTTCTTTTACATTCCATATATTTATGGAAAAGCAACTATAACAGTTGAGGGTGAAGTTTTAGTGCCGTTAAAAAAAGAAAAATCTTCATAAAGTAAGTAGCTCCAACAAAACAAATCACTTACCTCATTACGGTTAGCGCTATTTTTGCTAAAAACAGCGTTAACCTACGCGCCAGTGTTTGTGGTGCCATGAATAAACTCAATGTTAGTTATTCACAATAAGCAACTCGTTGTAATTGCGATTATGTCTTATATTGGCCGTTTTCAGATCAATAAATTCAGCTAAGTATAAGAACGTTTCAAAACAGCACTCACTGAATGAGAACATTATATTCACCCTTATATTTGAGCTAAGTCCTCATCTAAAAGTTATACGGTATTTTGAGGGGGACGGGTTTAAAATGTTTCTAGCTTCACTCGAGCAAAGCCACAATTTTTCCTCACTCAAGCTCTGCGTAGAAATACTTCTGCCTAACCGTTCTAGTTTTTGGCAAGCTTTCGCTTTAAGCGTTTGCTTTAACTTTTGTCGCTGATAGTTTCGCCCTGACGGCGAGTAGACGATTAGAAACCGAAACACTGTTTCGCAGTTCAAGGGAGTCATGCTTCTGAATGCCGAAAAATAAAAGGTAAAGGGAGTTTTGTTCGTGACACTATGCTGCCGCATAACTCACAGCGTCACATACAGGGACGGCAGAGCCTGTCCCGCTCATAAACCTGAACTGCCATTCAATTCGCTCATCTTTCCACTTGCTAAAGTGTTTGTGCATCACAAGAAAAATGGGAGGGGAATATTGTAGCCACATTGTTTTGCGAAGCAATCAACGAAAGACTATCAGGTATTATTCTGGAAAACTTAAGTACGAATACTTAGTAATTCGGGAACATAATTAAACACATGTTAACAATTATTACAGGCCATATTTTTGGGAGCATTTTCCCTCTTTTTTATTGTGAAAAATATAAAGTTTGTATCTGTTGAATCTGGCGGTTTTTTATAACTTACTGGATGAACAACTCCCACTAAATTAACTCGCTAAAGCTCGTCAGATTTAGATGGAGCACTTGGCGCAATCAGGTAGAAAGGGTCACATTATGGCTTATATTTTTCTGATCTATTGGTGAGGAGGTCTGATTTTCATTTCATTTTCCCCATTTTGAACTAAATTTACAGCATATATAATTTATTAGTAAGCAAGCAGTCCAATACATTTTTACGCAACATCAGCGTCACTTTAGTTGAAGATTGCTTACACATCCAACGTCTCGTTAGAGATATCCCTACTGTAGGAGGTTTATTTTATGTATGCGAAAATAAAAC
>JBATHQ010000225.1:0-1864 GCA_049667005.1 Psychromonas sp. | reverse complement strand
CAAAGTATCAATGCGGGTCAACTGCTTACGCAGATCGACATTAGACAGCCCACCGCCATTTTATTTGCCGGAGATCACGGCATCGCCGACGAAGGGATCAGCATTGCACCCAGCGCCGTAACCCAGCAAATGGTCTTAAATTTCCTAGCCGGTGGCGCTGCGATCAACTGTTTTTGTCGAGTGAATAATATCCATCTGAAAATAGTCGATACCGGCATTCTTGTTCCTGTTGAAAGTGATAGTGCCGATTTTATCAGCCAAAGGTTAGGGACACGTACCCATAACTTTGCAACTCAGGCAGCCATGAGTGAAGAACAAGTCATAAAAGGGATCGAACTAGGTAAATCACTAGTAGAAAAAACGATTGCCGATGGCTGTAACTTAGTGATGTTTGGTGAAATGGGTATTGGCAATACCAGTTGCGCATCTGCCATTTTAGCCGCTTTATCCGGGCAGGAAGTATCCAAATGTGTTGGTTTAGGCACAGGTATTAACCCTGAGCAGCTGCAGAAAAAAATAGCACTGGTCACACAAGGTGTTGCACGATGCCAAGGCACAGCACCCTATCAGGTACTTGCTGAAGTGGGTGGCTATGAGCTGGTACAATTGGTCGGTGCATTTTTAGGCGCGTATGAAAGCAAAACAGCAGTGATTGTTGATGGCTTTATTGTCAGCTGCGCTGCCTATGTTGCCACGTTAATTACACCGGGTTGCCGCGAGTATATGATTTTTGCCCATCGCTCGCAGGAATCGGGACATAAGATAGTACTTGAACTATTGCAGGCAAAGCCATTATTGGATCTGTCGCTTCGACTAGGAGAAGGCACAGGTGCGGCGCTTGCTGTTCCGCTAATCCGTACTGCAGCTGAGTTTTATAATAATATGGCTAGCTTTGAAAGTGCCGGAGTGACGGTGTAATGCGCTTATGGGATCAATACCGGCAATATGCAAAATATCAGATGCAGCTATTTCTCTTAGCGCTGGGGTTTTTCTCGCGTATTCCGATCAGTAACAAAGTGCCCTATACCAGTGAACGGATGAACCATGCGGGTCGCTATTTTGCTTTGGTCGGTCTTTTATTAGGCTCACTGTGCGGCTTATTATTTATCAGTTTGAGCCAACTGTTCAGCATTGATATCGCGCTTTTTTTGACCATGCTCTTTAGCTTATTGCTCACCGGTTGTTTCCATGAAGATGGCTTAACCGATATGGCCGATGGCATTGGTGGCGGCATGACCATTGAGCGCCGCCTGGCTATAATGAAAGACAGCCGGATAGGGACTTATGGGGCGAGCGCCCTGATCATGAGTCTGCTGGGCAAGTTTTTATTACTCAGTCAGTTAAGTGAAGGTTTTTTGGCGGCAGCGTTTCTGCCCTTATCTCCATGGACAGAAAATAATCCATTCGCCACTATTTTTATGATCTGGACAATTGGTTATACGCTCAGTCGCGCAGTCGCAGCTACATTAATCTTTGATATGCCCTACGTCAGCGAACCACAAAGCAGCAAAAGCAAACCGCTGGCGATGAAACAATCGGTCGGTGAGTTGGGCTTTATTATACTCTGCGCCCTACTACCCTGCTTACTCATCAAATTTTACATGACTTGCGCTTTAATTATCACTGCGGTTTTATTTAGAGTACTCTTTAGACGCTGGTTATTAAAAAAGCTCGGCGGTTTTACCGGTGACTGCTTAGGCGCAGCGCAACAATTGATGGAGTTGCTTATCTATCTACTGTTACTAGCACTGTTAAATCCGGCAAGTGCCGTTGCAATTGGCTAAGGGTCGATAATGAAGCAATATTCACATTTAATATTAGGCGGCGCCCGTTCGGGTAAATCAAGCTTTGCCGAAGCTAACGC
>JBATHQ010000224.1:0-4909 GCA_049667005.1 Psychromonas sp. | reverse complement strand
GTGCCATTGGCAATAGCGAATTGAACGCCGATAACAAAGGCTACGATCGCACCCGCAACACCGAAGGCCGCTACGGATACGTCGCCCAATGAAGCAACCAGTAAAAGATCAATAATCGTGGCCGATTGCAATAATATGGCATTAAATGCCATGGGCCAGGCAATCGAAGTGATATCTAATAAGTTTTGTTTCGACAGGTTTTTAAATAGTTGCATGAGATTCACAGTTTATAAACGAGAATACGGGGTCAGCCCCCTTCAATATGTGTTGTTTTTCACTACTCACAGAGATTGCCTTGTTCGCCCTGGACAAGACTTTCTCCGCTTAGGCGCCCCTACAAGATGATCATATTTATAAAGGAGATCGTTGTCTTGCTTTTGCTTCGCGTGAATACACTCAGCATGGACATAAAAAAATCAGGGAGCCACTTTTATATTAATATCATATTTTAATACAATATCTGTGATATAACACCAAATACCATCAAATAGCGATCACTTGGCTGCAACAATGCAAGCCAAGTCAGGCGCTAAAAGCGTAAACCAGAAACCAACACCCAAGAAAAATAGGCCAGATATCAAAAGCCTAATAGGTCTTTCAATTTCACTACAGTGGGCTGGCTTTTTTTTGCGCGCCAAAGCGATCCGCATCCACTCCCTCTTTCCAGTAACCCACCACCGATAAGTTTAACCTGTCAAAAGCCAACTCATCTTGTAACAACGGCCGAAGTGAGCGAATGCTTCCCGCTTCTAAGCCGAGAAAAACATGCGTATCCTTAGCCATATTTTTCGCAGTCTGTAACACCTGTTCCTGCAATGTTTGCGTCGCTTCCTCTTCAATAAACCACTCTGTATTGCCTGCGTCATCATAATCCAACGCGATGATATCGGCGCGCGTTGGTACCGAGAGGATAACCCGAACATCGGCGTCCTTTTTATATCTTGGCACATAACCGTTTATGGCATTAATCGAGGTAAGATCACCAACCAATAGATAGCTGTGATGATCATAGTTAGTCATTTTCAACGCCCCGGGTCCGGCGATGCCAAGACTGTCGCCTACTTTTGCCTGTTTCGCCCAATTTGTGGCAGGTCCACTATGACGATTGACCACAAAATCCAGCGCTAGCTCTTTGCTTTCCGGATTGAACCAACGAATGGTATAAGAGCGCATTTTAATATCGCTATTATCTTCTGATGGCAGCACGACTTTGACATGAGAGCCTTGCATGCCCGTTGGAAAACCGTTGAGGCTCTCCCCCGCAACAACAATTCGCAGCAAGTGAGGTGAAAGGGTTATAATTTTTGATACATGGGTTAAGCGCACGACTGGCTTTTTAGGTTGCATCTATTTTTCCTATTCGGTTTGAATAACATGAAACAAGTTGATAAAATCAACTATATTACAGAAAAGTTGACTTTGTCAACTACAAAGGAACAGTTATGCACAATGAATCTATTTCAAACACCATCTTTAGTCTCGTTCACTCCTTTAAGTTAACCATGCGCTCTGAGCTAAAAGCTAATGAACTTGGCTTAAACGCAATGTATGTCAAATGTTTAACTTATATTAAAAGAGCAGAAACCTGCACTGCGAACGATATTGTGAATCACTTTGCCAGGGATAAAGCGCAAATAGCGCGTGTCATAAAAGAGATGATTGATAAGCAGTGGGTGCAAAAAAGTGCCAATCCTGAAGACAAAAGAAGTCAACTTCTGTCTCTGACTGAAAATGGTAACGAACTCGCTGAGTTGATTTTTGCAACTCAGAATAAGGTGCACAATAAGATGCGGGAAAACCTAAATCATGAAGAGCTTAAGGAGTTTGAAAGGGTTACAAAAATCATGGTTGCTAACCTCAATACACTGAGTCAAAGAGATTGAGCAAAAGAGATTAAGTTAAGCAGATCAAAATCATGCTGATGCTATTGCGACTATTGCGACATAGCGCCTTGGCATATGATCCGGATTAGCTTTGACTGCAAACTCGCGCTGAACAAATTAATTTTAAAAAACCTTGTCAATGTAACAACTGCTACATTAGAATCACCTTAATTAGATTTTTATAGGTATACAGAGATGGATTTCGGATTCAATATAAAAAAAGCAGCCGTTATCGCTGTAGCAGTGATAGCAATTCTACTGGTTATTTTCCCAATATCAGCACAGACGGCCGGATTTTCACATAGTGCGGCAGTGGTGTTGATCACCCTGGCTTTCTGGAGTACGGGGATAATTCCTCCATTTCTTGTCGGGCTGATCTTCTTTGCTCTGTCGGCCATTTTTAAGCTGATAGAGCCCACACTTCTCTTTTCTGGTTTTGGTTCGACGGCTGTCTGGCTAATCATCTCAGGATTTGTAATTGGTGCTGCAATCTCCACCTCCGGGCTCGGTAAAAAGCTCGCATCGTTTATCGCGCCTCATATAACGGGCAGCTATACAAGGCTGATCAGTGGCCTGGTAATCAGTGCAACACTACTTGGTTTTATAATGCCTTCATCAGTAGGGAGAGCGGTGGTGCTTATTCCGATTGGTATGGCGCTGGCAGATCAAGTCGGCTTCGCAAAAAGAAGTAATGGACGAATTGGTATTGCGGTTACGTTAGCACTCGCTTGTAATATGCCGAGCTTTGCTGTGCTAACTGCCAATATCCCCAATATGATACTTGCGGGCGCAAGTGAAACGCTATATGCCACTCATTTTAGTTATACCGAATATCTGCTGCTTCACTTTCCCGTACTCGGGCTATTGAAATCCCTAATGATCGTTATCCTGGTGTTAAAAATCTTTCCAGATGAAATTTCAGTCCCCCCTTTAGCAGATTCAGAAACCGGAGAAGAAAAATTTGATTCTAAATCACAAAAGAAAGTCGCTATCCTGCTTGCTATTACACTTCTGTTCTGGGTGACAGATTCCCTACACGGAATCAATCCGGCCTGGGTTGGTCTGGCGACTGCAATCATACTTCTCCTGCCCAAAGTGGGAGTAATAGCGCCTAAATCTTTCAACGGATCAGTTGATTTCGGTACCATCATCTTTGTATCTTCTGCTCTTGGATTAGGTATGCTAGTGAACGAATCCGGAATAGGTAATTACATGGGCGAGACCTTTAGCCAGCTTTTACCTTCGTCATCCTCCGGTTCTTTCCTTGGTTTTATGGCGCTTTCCTTGACATCAGTGGTTACCGGTCTGGTCACCACCATCCCGGGAGTACCAGCTGTCCTTTCTCCTCTGGCTGCTGACTTTGCTCAGGCGACCGGATTTTCAACCACGGCGGTACTGATGACACAAGTATTAGGCTTTTCTACCGTCATTTTCCCATATCAGGTAGCCCCTGTGATAATTGCAATGCAGCTGTCCCAAGAGTCCTTAACGAATCTGGTTAAAGTTACCTTACCCCTTACTGCGGTTACTGTCGTTCTCCTGTTTCCGCTTGATTATCTCTGGTGGAGCTTGCTTGGATGGATTTAGAGAAAAAAATAGCTCAATAATAGGATGCACAAGTCTACTCAATGAAAAATTGTGTAAAAGACTTAGCAATTGTTAGCAACAAAGTTAGTCAACTATGCCGCCATCTTTATCCGGGTAACTAATTAATATGCTTCTGTAGTTGGCTCAGGCAGTAACAAATTTGTAGAGAAATTATTACTTTTTATTTGAATATCTGGGGCGCGGAGCGAATTGGACGGCAGTTCAGGTTTATGAGGGGGCAGAACTTTGCGAGTCTTTTTTTAGTCCGCATAAAAACAAGAACAAGAACAAGATGCAGCCTAAAGAACGCGCCCAAAAATAGTAACCTATTAGTTTTTAGACACCGAGCAGCTAACAAATAAGTTTTACACTCAATCTGAGTTATCTACATCGGCGTGTTAATTATACCAACTCCACTAATTAGGTGATCTATTTAGGCGCAGGAAAAACCCATGCAAGCAAGGCTTCGATTTCAATAACTATTTGTTCTAATTGCACAAAATAGTATAAAATGATTTTGAACGGCTTTAGCTGGCCACGCAGTGGTGGAGAACAGGACGTTCGTAATCAAATCAATAACCAAGACTAAAACGGAGTTTTATGTCTAACTAGCATGTGTTTCACCAGCATAAATGTACAGAAAATTAATGGATTTGATATTATTTAGATGGTGCGTTATCAGGGCGAAGAATAAGTTTCCCATTCATATCTTCACATACCCCTGTTATTGACTCGCCATTTCGACCTTCAAACTCAGCACTATCCCCAGCACTCTTTCCTTCACATGCTGTAATGGCTTCAGGGGGCGGGCCTTGGCGATCAGAAGATCCCTGTTGATCGTTATTAGCCAATACATTTTGGCTAGCCAACAGTAAGGTCAAAGAACTTAATAAAGTAAATGCTGTTTTTTTCATAGCTGCTTTTCTCCGTTTTAACGTTGAGGATATAAAACCAATCTAAGTAAATATATAATCAATCTTGTTGCTTAAAATGAACCATAACTGCGTTATTTTCAATCCCAATAGCTCAACTATTGCTCAATAAAACGCCTTGCTCTCGTTAATTTTTCTGCGCAATATTAGATAATATACCTACTTATTTGGGTATAAGTAATCAGTTCAAGTTGAATATACACTTTGAATATGTAAGGAATGTGCAGAAATGAAGAAAGATGTTGATCTATCCAATCGTTCCGGGCAGATGATTATTAATTTAATGCATCTAAAAAATAGCTAAGCTCGTAATAAAGCGGTGAGCTCAACTGTTTCAAGGGTTTAGCTGAATGTTGCAAGGCAATAAATGACTTACAGTGATATCAGGTCTTTTTTTTTACAATGGTGATTAGTACAAAATAAAAAATCTGCCTCTATCAGCCTACCTTGAAAATTTAATACGCAAAAAACGCTATAAGCGCATTTTATAAATGAGGAGGGTAAAAG
>JBATHQ010000223.1:0-2603 GCA_049667005.1 Psychromonas sp. | reverse complement strand
GATGTACACCATTGGCTTATTTTGCACGGTCGTTATACCTGTGTTGCCCGAAAACCTCGTTGCGGCTCCTGTTTAATTGAAGACCTGTGTGAATTTAAAGAGAAAACGGAAGATTGATAACAAGTAAATGTAAAAAAACCGAGCTTAAGCTCAAGGCATTCACTTAATTTGTTGAAACCTTGGCTTAAGTGACGAATATAGCCCTATAATATAGATACTTTGTATTGTTATAGGGCTATTTTTTTGAGTAAAAAATCTTACCAAGAAAATACTTCACGAATTCCTGAAAGTTTTGAGGGAATACAGTCGAATGGCTGTAATAATCCGAAGTGTGAAAACTTCAATGTAGCGCCCGTAATATACAAGAATCACTACGACAGTCAAATCAAAGCCCCCAAAGATGAGAGCTATGCTATTTCTGGTTATGGTAAGCAACTTCCTGCCCTTAAATGTAAGTCTTGCGGCAATATATCCCCAATTAAAAGCAATATCGCAATACACGAGGAAAAACAAAGGCTTGGTGCTTACTTGCTTGATAAACCTACCTGTTGTCCTAACACTGAATGTATTAATAATAAAGTAAGTATCTTCGAATCACCTATTTCATACTCCAAATTTGGAATGACATCAGGAAATCAGCGCTACCGTTGTAAGTCTTGCAAGAAGACATTTTCATTAGGAAATAAAAGAAGAGCTCAGAAGCGTTCTGAGATTAATAAGAGCCTTTTTGTTCATTTAATGAATAAGATTCCTGTTAATCGTTGCTGTGAGGTTTTAGATATCTCCCCACAAACATATTACCGTAAAGTTGATTGGCTATATGAAAAGGCGTTGGGTTTTGTAAGGGAGAGAGAAAGAAAACTGTTAAAAAATGTTGAAATACCAAGGCTATATTTAAGCACTGATCGACAGGTTCATACTAGCAACTGGACCCAGCGTAACGATAAGAGAAATACAGAACTTCTCGCTATTGGTACTGCGGATAATATTTCAAGTTATGTTTTTGGATGGCACTTTAATTTTGATCCGCATGCTTACCCACCAGAGGTTGAAGAAGAGACTATAAATATTGGTGACTATGAAAATCCAATTCCATTCAGAAAGCACGCTAGATTATGGCTACCCCGAGACTATCTTAAAGCACAACAGAATTCTAAATTGGACAAAAGAAATGCCAGTGATTCAATTCTTGGAGATGTAGCTCAGAAGTATAATCAAGAGCATGCCAGATCAAATCCAGAGGCTGTGGAAGAAATAGATAATACGGTTAAGGCACCTATAGATGGCATGCTTGTTCATAGCGAATATACAATGTATGGCCACTTCCAGTTGTTAAGAGAATTACTATCGAATACAGAGAAAGTAAGGTTTTACCTTGATCAAGAGGCTGGAATTAAAAATGCCTTTATGACCGCTTTTAGAGAGAGGGTAAATAATCAAACGGCTGATGCATTTTATGTAAGGACAAATAAAAACTTCACAGTCGATAATAAAGAAAGGTTAATACAGGAATCTCACCGGCGGATTCAAAACAGATTGGGTATACCTTTTAATAGCCTGTCTGCTCAAGATAAAGAAAGAGCCGTAATGGCGCTAGTCATGGAAGAGATGCAGTGTTTGCGGAAAGTAAACGGTAGTAGAGAGAGTTGGCTTAGTTATCCCTTCGCAACAAAGTCTGAGCCAGAAAAAATATTGGCTGCATTAACAGACATTAGTAATCTTTCAAAAGAGCACCAAGCAAGGTTATACATGAAAGGTTCTTTGCATGGTATTGACCGCTTTTTTATGCAAGCAAGGCGCAGAGTTAATGCATTTGAAAGGCCGTTTAATAGCGGAACAAATGCAAGGAGAACATGGTATGGATATAGTCCGTATAATCCTGAGATGTACATAAAATTAGCTGAGTTATTTAGGCTCTTTTACAACTACGTAAATATTGGAAAAGATAAAAAGACTCCAGCGATGAGACTGGGATTAGCCAAAGGGCCTGTTTCTTATGAAAAGATAATATATTTTGATAGCTTATAAGTTTACCAAAATATAGGGAGGTAAAAACCTCCCTATTACTCAGATCAACAAATTAAGCGAATGCCTTGCCTGAAGGTCGCTTTTTTTGAATTCTTGTGCGTTCATCATTTATGATGAAAGTTTAGTAATGATTCTGTTGTAATATTTAATTTTCTCTTTGAGGTTGTTTATTTCACTGGCTAAATATTTACCCAAAGTATATAGTTTTTCAGTGCCTCTCTAATGCTTATACCCCCCATAATTTTATTCATAAGATCGATGCACTCGTGCAAAATAGGGGATATATTACGCACCTGTAATAAAATGGTTTGATAATCACCTGACGAGCGGAGAGTTACTACGCTTTCAACATCGATATCGTCAATCAATATTTTTACTACGTCTTTGTGCATAACCACTCCTTAAAGGCTAACGCACCTGTCACCAGTCGAGAGCCGATGGCCAGCGCTTTCTTTTTTAGATGCTGTTATCTGGGCAGTTGTTTCAATCGGATACAACCTTATTTTTACCGTTCCGTTTGGCTTTATATAAAGCTCGGTCAGCTCGCCTGAGGGCTGCTTCATAGGATTTATCTG
>JBATHQ010000222.1:0-4127 GCA_049667005.1 Psychromonas sp. | reverse complement strand
ATTGCTAAGAATGACAAAAAGATCCGTATTGAAGTGGGTTATGGTCTTGAGGGAAAGCTGACAGATTTAATCGCGGGCAGAATTATAGATGGCATCATCACCCCCGCTTTTAAAAAGGGGCAATTTGAGCAGGGTATTGTCGCGGGCATTGAGGCGATGATTGGTACAGTACGGGGGGAGTATAATTCAGAAAACCTGCCTGCCAGCAACTCAAATGGCAATGAAAATGATCCCGGTGGCATAATTTCTGTACTGATTTTTGTTTTCATTTTTTTAAAAGGAGTGGCAAAGAAACACTCATTAGTCGCGGCTGGTGTGGGCGCTGTTGTTACACCTATTGCTGGTTTTATATTTGGCTTTACGGCTTGGCCCGTGCTTATTATTTTTGCAGTACTTGGGACAATTATCGGCTTAATTGCTGGTATGGTGCCAAGCTCTTCGCTAGGGCGTACTTTAGGAAGGGGGCGATCTTCAGGTAGTGGCAGAAGTGGTCGTTCCAGTGGCCGTTTCGGTGGTGGCGGCGGCGGTTTTGGAGGCGGTGGCGCCTCGGGGGGATGGTAAACATGGAAACTTTAGCACAACAATTTCTTAGCAAAGAACAGCAGAAGCAGGTCTCAGAAACCGTGCATTCGGTCGAAAAAAGAACCTCCGGTGAAATTGTACCGATGATTGTCTCAACGAGCCATCACTATCCACTGGCAACGTTGATTGGTGCCCTTGCTCTTGCTCTACCATCGGCACTTCTACTGAGCGGTCTGCTGGCCCGTGTTATTAATATGCCGGCACAAAACATGTGGGTTTTTATCGCTCTATATGGCGTGTTTTTTCCACTGTTTTTTGTGCTGATAAAGAAAAATCCACTTTTACAAATTCCTTTTCTGTTCGCACCGCATGTTGAAGAGGAGGTCCGAGAGGGTGCTATTAAGGCCTTTTATTCTGAACAGCTTTATAAGACGCGAGATGAAAACGGTATTCTCATCTATATTTCTGTTTTTGAGAAGCGGGTTTGGATCCTCGGCGATCGTGGCATTGATGCCAAAATTGATCAGAGCAGGTGGGATGAGATTGTTGCCGAACTGACGGAAGGTATAAAAACAGGCAATCGTTGTCAGTCACTCTGCGATGCGGTGAGTAAAGTCGGATTGATTTTAGAAGAGTTCTTTCCAATTCAAGATGACGACCCCAACGAATTACATGATCTCATTGTAAAATAGTCCGTAGTAAGAGGGCGCAGTTCTATATATTTTCCGTGGCGCACGGCAAGAGCAGATACCGCAACCCGAGTGGCTAACAACTTGTCGGGTTAATGTTTTCCAATCAACCACATCCTCACTCAATCGCGCAGCAACGGCGCCATCGGCAGATAAATGGTAACGTTGCCTATTGACATATTGACTCAGATTAAGAATAACACCTTATTTTTTTAGTTATTCTTTGTCTGAAAGCTAATATGTTGCTGCTTTTTGGGCGCGGCCTTCAGGCTGCATTGCTAGCTTATCTAAACAAAATTAAAAGATGCAGACTAAAGTCCGCTCCGCCTAGCTTATTCAAATTCATTGATGGATCACGGTTAAACTGGGTCAGCGTTATGGGCTACTATTTTCCCTTTATAACTATCTTTGTAATATATGCTATCAGGAAGGCAAAGCGTGATAATCAAATATAGTATGTATGACTAGCGCGTGTTAGTGTGATCTCTCGATGAGTGTTCTTATGGGCGCTCAGCTTTGTGGACTGATACCTGGTTCATCAAACCAAGAGGTAAGTTCTATGAGCAACAAGCTCTGGAAAGCAAAATGGAAACGCAACGATATTGCGTTTCATCAGCATGCTGTCAATCCACTACTGAAACAGTATTTACCAAATCTCGGATTAGCAAGCGGTGATCGCTTGCTGGTGCCGTTATGCGGAAAAAGTGTTGATATGGACTGGTTGTCAGAAAGCGGATTTAGCGTGCTCGGCATCGAGCTCAGCAATATCGCTATTCAGTCCTATTTTGATGCTCTGCAGGTCAAACCGAAGCGCCAGCGTCAGGGGCGCTTTATTCGCTGGTCGTATAAAAAAATCGAGATCTGGTGTGGTGATATCTTTGATTTGACTATGGCGGATATGCACGGGGTGAAAGCCTTGTATGACAGTGCTTCATTAACCGCATTACCTGCCGGCAGCCGGGAACATTATGTTCGTCATTTCTCGGAAAATTTACCGATTGACTGTCAGATACTACTGTTAACCGATGAAACCGAAGATGAACAGCAATTTAATTCAGTGATGACAATAGACAGTGAAGTGGCAGCACTCTACGAAACAGATTACCAGATCTACTTAATACACGGCAAAAAATGCATCAAGAAAGATCCTTCATACCCTGAAGAGGTCAAAAGGCCTATGGAGGAAAAGGTTTATCATATAAAAAGGCATCAATAATAATTTCCAAGCTCACTTTTTTCCGATTTCAAGCTTGGCTGGGACGATCAAAAACTCCCAATTACGAGAGTAAAGTTTTGCTATCTTTATGTTTAGGTTTAGTAAAAGACCGCATTAACACATTAATAACTGGCGTGTAGGTTGGTGTTATTTTTGCGGTTTTTTCCTTTGCAAAAATGATGAAAACCGTAATACGTACAGTTGATTAACTTAAGTTTTGCGGCTTGCACAATTTCAGCTTGCAATACGTTGTTATTTATTTTTAATCATTTCTAATATTTGATCTTTTTCTTCTATCGGTCTGTGGAAATTTCCGGGAACAATAGGACTAAAGTTATCGCCTTTCAGTAGCAGTAAGTACTTGGGTTTATCATCCTTATACAAGTCTTGTATTTCCGCTAATGAAGTATGCAAAAAATTATCCAAAGGAATCTTTAACGTCTCAGGAACTTCACTTGAAACTGTTACATAAACTTTTTCAACATTTATAATTAGGTATATCGTATTTGTCAGACCTTGACCTGTTCGGGCTGTTGGATCCGTGATTTTTTCACCTTTTTCATTAGTCATTTCAACATCAACTAGTTGACCCAATAATAAATGATCCGTTTCAGATACCATTTCATCAAGATCTATAACTAATGGCATGGTTGCAAATATTGAAGAACTTACAGTTGTGGCTAATTTCATTAAAAAGTCTTTCATTTTATTCCCCTGACATAATTAAAACTCAATACTTAATTGTAGATCAACTTAAAAGTGAAACTTAACAGTGTATTAGTTAATATACATGTAATTTTTTCATGCTGGTGCAGTTGACTCAGATAATAGTTGACTACGTCAGTGGTCGGCCCGCTCGGAAACTCCCTGCGGGTTATAAAGTTCAGGCGCTTTCGCCAAATCGGCACTCACAAGCGCGACCGCCAACTGGCCACTGTTCTCGACATTATTGGTTTTAGGCGCAATAGGTACAGCGTTGTTGATGGGACGTTTTATCCAATTTATGAGCCAGCCTGCGATACAAAAAAGATCTAATTCGTCGCCACGATGGGGGCTTATATTAGCGACTCTGCTTTCAGCGCTTCTATCTGTGGCTTACCTGTATATTACCCCTGCATTCGAATTTAAAATTCAACTGAGTATCTTCTCAACAGTAAGCTGGTCGCCATTATGGCCGGGGTTTACTGGAGTCATGTTATTAGTCGCCTGTGCAAAACTTTTTGAAGGCATAGTACCGCCGGCAGCCGGTGATATCTTAGTCTTCTATCCAAAAATTTCACTATTATTGCAACAGTCTCAACGAAAACTGAGATTTTTTATAAACACAATGACGGAGGGGATCAGTAACTCATTTACCCAAATATTTGTTAGATCACAATCCCTGTTGAGATACGCACAAAAGCGTTTATCAGCAGGCACACCCGGCTTTGTCATGATCCTTGTTTTAACCCTTCTTTTTTATACTTTTGTTATGGCAAACTAAGTAAGTGGGATGGGCTCACCCATTCGTTAGATCCGGTCCTATAGTCAGTAACGCGTCACGGTAACGTCGATAAAACCAGACAAAGCTAAACTAAAGCAACGTTGGCGTTAGCGCTGGAAAAAACATTGCCGGAAAACACCCGTCGCGGACTTAATTTACATATTTGCGAAGGCGAATAACACATTCTGATCAGGTTTTATCGCGATATGCACATAAT
>JBATHQ010000221.1:0-12095 GCA_049667005.1 Psychromonas sp. | reverse complement strand
CTCCCCCGCTTGGTTGATTGGGGTGCCCTGCTCGGTACATTGTTTGTTATACAGCCAGCACATGCTCTTTAAAATCAACTCATCTGCCAGATATGAGGTATGCTCAAGACTTTCCGCCAGACTGGCTTTACCGAGCAACTCCCGCCAAGCGATCACCACCATATGCTTTCGGCGAAACACACGTAATACTTTATGTAATGAATCTTCCTCTGTAACGGTTGATAGTAGGCTATTTAACTGGTTAGAAATTTCAGCTGTACGCTGCGCGGTATTGAGTAAGTTACTGTCCAATAAATCTTGTAATAATGCCGGCTCTTTGATTAAAGAGTCCGCAATAAAATCACTTAAACCCAGTACTTTTAGCAATTCAGCCTTCTCGGACTGCTGCAGGAAGGTTAACCCTATCCGTTCGTTAAGATGGTGAAAATGGCGCAATGCGGCATCGTTTAATAAAGACATAGATCTCACCTGTAAAGAGAAACGGTAATAAATACTAAAGATTACAACTAAATTGACGATTATGTGAAAAATCTCACTAATAAATGTAATTTATTGCGTAAAGATAGAGTCCCAAAAAACCGTGCTGCGAAAAACCATATTTATAAACGTAACCCCTCTGTAAAGCGGAAAGTTAAATTCTCCGTTACAGAAAAAGCTTCTGCAAAAATGCTTTGAGCTTAAAAGATAGCAACTAAAAAAGTGGAAATATGTAAATTTTTCAGTAGCATAATAACTTGTTGATTGAAAAATAAGATAGACAAAGCAGCAAATATAAAAAATAAATTCTATAAATAAATTCCGAATCGCTTGACATATAATGACAAGCAACTTAAATTAACTGGGAAACGGACATTAAATGTCAACTTCCATTAAGGAGTATTATGAATATTCACCAAATTGCGATCCATCTGAATCAACTGGATGATAAGAGTGGAACTGGCTTTAATTTTGACTGCACCCCCATTAATGGTGACATTGATGTTTTACAAGTTGAGGTTGTCGGACGGGAAGAGATTCCGATCTTTATCTCTATTAGTGATAATCAGATTCTTTGTATCGCTTACCTATGGGGCGAAAACGAAGTCAAACCAGAACTGAGAAACAATATGATGGAAGCGATGCTGGAGATGAATATTCCGATGCCACTTTCCTCCTTTGCTAAAGTTGAAGATAAATATGTATTAAATGGTGCTTTATCAATTAACTCAAACCTTGATGACATTGAATTAGAGATTGTTACCTTAAGTGATAACAGCCTTGAAGTGATAAATGAAATGAGCAGCTACTTAAAATAATTCGGAGTAAAAAGATGAGTATATTTAAAAAAATAATTACCGCTGTACGTGGCGGTGCGCGTGAAGCGGGTGAAGCCATTGTTGATGCAAATTCAACACGTATTTTTGAACAGGAAATTCGTGATTCAGAGAAACACATTACCATGGCTAAACGTGATTTAACCGAAGTCATGGCCAAACAGATGCAGTCTGCACGGGAACTGGCACAAGTACAAGCAAGCATAAAAGAACATGAAGGCTATGCAATGCAGGCGCTCAATAAAGGTAATGAAGCATTAGCCATTGAAGTTGCTGAAAAAATAGCTGAACTTGAAAAAAGTGAAGCGGAACAGCAGCAGTCCAATGAAAGCTACCTGAAAAGTGCGGATCGTTTAAAAGAGCTGATTAAAAAGAGTGAACGCCAGTTGACCGATTATAAACGTCAGTTAAGTATGGTAAAAACAACGGAAAGTGTGCAGAAAGCAACCTCCGCTATCACCGATAATTTTATTGCCAGTAATTCAAAACTGTTAAATGCCAAAGACTCTTTAGAGCGCATTAAACAAAAACAGGCAATGTTCGATGATAAATTGAAAGCTGCAGAGCAACTTGATGCCGAAAACAGTGACACATCATTGCAAAGCAAGCTTCAGGAAGCGGGTATTGGCGCGCAGCAGTCAAGCGCTCAATCAATACTGGATCGTTTGAAAAACAAATAAAACCGTGCAACCCTATACTCGGGAACCAGCTCAGTAAAAGGTGCCAGGGTGTAACACGACTCAGCCATGCCGGGTCGTGTTTTTTGCTTTTCAACAGGAAAAAATAATGTCTTTTTTTAAATCATTGTTTGCTAAAAAACAACCCGTACCAACTCGCACATTAACTCACCCGAGTGAACTGCAACTCGGTGATATTTTTACCTTTGGCGATAGTTTTGCACTGCCGCAGGCAATGCGTAAACAGCAACTTGAAGTGACCGAGATCAATACCGTCGAGTTTAAACATGAGCATTATGCGCAGGTGGTCGGTCAGGGCAGTGGTGCGCAACTTGTTTACATCAGTTTTCCTAAAAACCCGCAGAGATTGGTAAAATTCAGTTTATTATTGACCCGCCAGGAGGTCGAAAATTTATTTGATTTAGACGATTTTTCTGAAATTTTTGAAGCGCCGGGCAGTGCGCGTTTAAAACCAATCACCACTCAGCACAACTATGCAGATATGGTTTCAGCAGAGTATATTCAGCAGGATTTTATGACCACCGGGTATTTTCACGAGGCAGATTACCGCCTTGGTACGCCGCCACAGTTTGATGATGAAAAACACGGTCGAGAATTTGAATATTATTCATTAGAAGGCAGCCAGGGGCAGCGCTGTATTGATATCTTTATTTATGAAAATGGCGACACCGATGTCTATCTGTCTTTTTTAAGACCGGCTAATGAAATTGCGGAGTTATGGATCAAAGGAGAATAACCATGGTAAAAGGCGAGTTACCTAAAAAATGGCAGCAATCGGCCAATGTGGCCAAAGCGGTGCAAATTGCATTTGATATGGATATGCAGCTGCAATACAGCATTCGTCGTAGTGCTCTGGATAAAGGGATCAGCCCGTCAGAGCAAATTCGTGATCTGTTAGAGTTACCCACCAACACAAAACCTAAACGCCCGCGTTTAACCGTCAGTTTAAGCGATGAAGATTATCAGAGGTTGGGCGAACGCTACAATATACCCGCCGATCAGCAGTTAGAGATAAAAAAATCGGTTATTGAAGAGTTAACCCGCTTTGCGCAGCAAAGTGACTACCATAAACCCAAGTAACGATCCCGTTATTAATGCGCACTTCTGTTGGAGTGCAACCGGCCTAATTTATCTGCGCTGTAAACCTTGCACCGATCAGCGCTGTTAATTGCCGTTATTATGCCAATAAAACGCTTTGCTCAACGCCTGAACTCTTGATTGCTGTAAAGCCTGTAATATTGAATCTTGTTTTCGCTTTACCCATTTCATATATTCATTTTGCAAAACCTTATCCGTTTCATGCTCGGCATGCTCGGCGATAACATGAACCATCGCCAACTCGGCATTTCCTTGGCGAATATCCAGCCAGGGTGAATGGAAAGCCGCACTTTTATCCACGGGAAAAAGGTTATCAACAGATAGCCCCAGCAACAGGTTTGATTCCAGCAATCCTTGATAGGATAAAAGCTGCTTAATTGAAAACGGGTTATTACTGCCCATCTCCTTCAACTCCTGCCACCCCGACGCTAAGGCGGCTTTTGCAAAAACTTCAATATTGTCAGTTTGTTCACTAAAAAATATCTTTTTTTCGAATTGAATCAGCCACTGGCTAAGCATCAGAACAAATTGACAGTAACGTGTTGAGGTGAGTATCTCTTGAACCGTTTGTTGATCCGGCAGTTGATTCAGTTGTTTTTCTATTTTTTGAATTAACAGTTTGGATCGCGGTAATTTACGAATATAAAAACCCTTGTCTTCGAGAATATGCTGTTCAATGCAACGCTGATCCAACCAGGAAAAAGTACGCGCCAGCCAATGCAGACCATCCAGCCAATTTGCCGTTAACAGTTGCGGTACAGCACTTTTAAATGTTTTAATATTTTGATGTAAAAACTTAATCCCTTTTAGCAACTGATATAACGCCGCATCATCAAAACTTTCGAGATAACAATATTCATGATATTGGATATGCTGCAGACCATGCTGCAGATTAACCATTACAGCCTGCTCAACCGACATTGATTTTGTTAAAGGTGAAGGCAAAAGCGCTTTAACTTTGAAAGTACTGCCATCAGCCAGCATATAACCGCGCTGCGCTTTACTGACATTACCTAATCTCACCTGAGGTAATGTTGCGATATCTTTGCCTAAAATAAACAACTGATTTTCATCACCTTTGAGCAGCTCAAGTTCAATCTCACAAATATTTTTTTTACCCCTATTTGTTTCAATAAAACCATTATCAAAAGCAACCTCAATCAAGGTATCTCCGGGCATCTCCACCAGCCATGTCTGACGCTCAAAGTCGGTGCGAAAAATCGGCAGGAGTTGATCTTGAAGTAGTTTGATATCACAATCGGCAGGCCATATTTTGCTCTTGAAACGCGATAGTTCTGGACGTAAACCCTCAATCGGTTCATTGTATTCAGGGCGCTGATGCAACCCGCCGATCACACGACCGGCGGTTTTAATTGTCTGCACCGATTTATTATCACAACTGCGCACACGCAGGCCCATATCCATTTTACGCAGCAGGCGTTCAGCGGTATCAAAATAAACGTTATTTAAGCATTGTTTTTTGGTAGAAATAACATGATGCAGATTAATTTTTTCATACAATTCCGAAGTAAATTGCGCGTTAAAAAAAAATTTAATTTCTATTTCTGTTTCCATAATTTGTAACAAACCCGTCTAAAATGAATGCAGTTGATTAAAATAAATCGTAATAAAATCGTAATAATTGCTCAATTATACTAAATTCATATTCAAATGTGCGCAAAAGAACGTTACCATGCGCAAAAATTGTTGTGAATTTATACGTTGATACGTTTAATCCCTAATAATAGGATGTTCCGCATGCCAGTTAATTCAATACTTGGAGTTTTCGCAAAATCTCCAATTAAACCCATTCTGACACATATTGACAAAGTTGCGTCGTGCAGTGGTTTGTTAATCCCGTTTTTTGAAGCGAGCCTCAAACAAGATTGGATAAAAGCAGAAGAGGTAAGAAAAGATCTATCCAAGCGTGAAAAAGACGCCGATGCTTTAAAACGTGAACTTCATTTAAGGTTGCCGAAAGGTTTATTTATGCCTCTCGCTCGTGGTGATTTAATTGAACTGGCTATCCGTCAGGACAAAATAGCCAATACAGCAAAAGATATTGCCGGTCGTGTTTACGGGCGAAAACTACAGATACCCGATGAGATAGCTGTAGATTTCATGGCTTATCTGACACGCTGCTTAGATGCGGTGAAACAAGCCAAAAAAGCCATTAATGAACTTGATGAACTGTTAGAGGCGGGTTTTAAAGGCCGTGAAGTTGATATAGTCACCAAGATGCTGGTCGAAATTGAAACGATTGAAGATGATACAGATTCTTTACAAATTAAACTTCGGAGTGCGCTTTTTGCGGTAGAACAACATTATAATCCTATCGATGTAATGTTTCTTTATAAAATTATAGAGTGGGTAGGCAGTCTTGCAGACCATTCAGAATCAATCGGTGATCAACTCGAACTCATGATTGTTCGCTCATAACACGAAATAGGATTTTTATGGATATTATAACTTCATACGGAAGTATTCTGGTTATGTTTGCTGCGGCTGTCGGTTTTTTGATGGCTTGGGGTATCGGTGCAAACGATGTCGCCAACGCAATGGGAACTTCTGTAGGTTCAAAAGCATTAACCATTAAACAGGCAATTATTATTGCCATGATTTTTGAGTTTGCCGGCGCTTATTTGGCCGGTGGAGAGGTAACATCAACGATACGCAACGGTATTATTGATGCCAGTTTCTATGTGGATCAACCTGAATTATTAGTGTTTGGTATGACTGCCGCACTATTGGCTGCTGGTTTGTGGTTAATTATCGCGTCATACTTTGGCTGGCCAGTTTCTACCACGCACTCTATCGTCGGTGCGATTGTGGGTTTCTCTGCAGTAGGTGTTGGTGTTGATAGTGTCGCCTGGAGCCAAGTGACAGGTATTGTAGGCAGCTGGATCATCACCCCGCTAATATCGGGTATTATTGCTTACATGATCTTCATGAGTTCGCAGAAATTAATATTTAACACCAATGATCCAATTGATAACGCCAAGCGTTATGTGCCACTTTACATGTGCCTAGCAGGTTTCATGCTCTCTTTAGTGACCATTACCAAAGGTCTGAAGCATGTTGGTTTACACTTTACAACCTTTGAAGCACTTATCTTAGCGGCTATTATCGGTTGCGCTGTCGCCATTGTTGGTAAAGTATTTATTAACCGCATTAAAATCGATCCACGCGCCGATAAAAAAATGCATTATGCCAATGTTGAAAAAATATTTGCAGTATTGATGATAGTGACAGCCTGTTCGATGGCCTTCGCGCATGGTTCAAATGACGTCGCTAATGCAATTGGTCCTCTTGCTGCGGTTGTTAATATTGTTGGAAGCAACGGGCAAATAGCAGGTAAGTCTGTACTTGCATGGTGGATATTACCGCTAGGTGGCCTGGGTATTGTACTCGGCTTAGCTATTTTTGGTAAACGCGTTATGGCAACCATCGGTACCGGTATCACACACCTTACCCCCAGTCGTGGTTTTGCAGCGGAACTTTCGGCCGCTACAACCGTGGTTATTGCATCGGGTACAGGCTTACCTATTTCAACAACACAAACCTTAGTGGGTGCGGTATTAGGGGTTGGTATGGCGCGTGGTATTGCGGCACTGAACCTTGGAGTAGTACGTAATATCGTCATATCATGGGTGATCACACTGCCCGTGGGTGCCGGTTTGTCGATTCTCTTCTTTTATATGATGAAAGCGGTCTTCCACTAAATAACACAATATCTAGGCAGCGACCTGCTGATTCAGGCATCTTCAAGTCGCTTGGCCATAATTACACCGTTAAAGAGAGCATTTGCTCTCTTTTTACATATAAGGCTTTTCCTCGCTAGCTTTTACTTTTAAAATAGAGTCATATTTTTTACTTTAATTAATGGAATTCTTATCTTGAAAATGTTCAGATCTATTATTACTACTGTATCACTGGTGATTTGCTTCAATGCATCTGCAGAAACCCGCTATGTTAGTGACGACGTCTCTATTTATATGCATTCAGGGCCAAGTAAAGAGTATCGCATCATCGGCACAATAAACGTAGGCAGCACAGTGATCACCTCAAAATATGATGCCAATACTAAGTTTTCCAGGGTGACGACAGGAGATGGAAAAACCGGTTGGGTCAATGATAACGAACTGCAAAAGACACTACCGGCAAAAACGATGCTGCCAACGGTACAAAAACAGTTGCAGGAAGCTCAGCAAAAACTGAAGGATCTTGCCGAGGGAAACAGCGGTGCGGTTGATGAAGACAAACAATCTATTATCGATAAAGACAACTTGATAGCAGAATTGGTAAGTGAGAAAAAAACACTGCAGAAAAAGATCACAACGCTAGAAGCAAGCAATCTGGAACTTGATCTACTTCAAGATACCAAAGATGAACGAATTAAAATGGAGTGGATGATGTATGGTGGTAGTGTGCTATTCTTCGGACTATTACTTGGATTATTGATCCCGCTTTTACCACGTCGTAAGAAAAACCGAAATAATTGGTAAGCGAAAAATAACGCACCTGTGAGTGCGTTATTCTCTTGGTCATTAACCTTTCCAATCGGTTAATGACTCCAAGCTAAAGCTTTGCTGCCCCACTCTAAAAATACTACGATTAGGCTGGATCTCAAGCAACTGTATTTTCCCTTGTCTATCAAACTGCCCTTCCTTTAACTTCTCACCATTAATCTTAATCCAGCGATCTCCTGCGTTTGTCGAATAGACATGCGTGTCATAGGCAATACTGGGCACTCTCTTTTGGAATGAGCTAGACATATCAGAAATATCACTACCATCGTTATTTATGACTGGTGAAGAAAATTCCTGTTGTTCAGAGGAGTCTAATAAAGCGAGCTCAAAACGTTGCTGCAAATCATCAGAAGCAGACGTATAAACAAGCCCATCTCCCCCATTGTTATTATTAACAGGGCTATCCTCTGATATCTCTGTTCTGCTATCACCTGCTTGGTATGCAGGTAAAGGCTGGGTATCAAAGGTTATTTTATTTACGGGTTTAGATTCTCTCTGCTTAATTTCAACCCTACTTTCCCTAGCTGATTCAGACTCTCTGTTACTGATTATTGCTTTTTCAGCTGTTAGGTTAGCACCACCATTGTCGGTTGTTTCCTGCACTTTTTCAGGGACAAGGGTAACCGCTATTTTCGCCAGCTCAGTTGCTTTATTTTCTGACGCCAACGGCTTTATCTCAGGATCATTTTTCTGCTCTGAAAATTGTTGGTAAAGTAAAACCGTTAATAAACAGATAATGACCAATAATGCCGCTAATAAAGCAATTCGCCATTTTGACAGCCCTTTTTCTAATAGTACTTGCTGGGGAAAATGAACACTCTGTGCAGATTTTTGCATTTGTAACGCTTCAAGAATTGTTGACATTAATAGATATCCTGTTGTAATCGTGGCAGCTGAGGATTCACCTGTTGTAATAATGGCATTAAGGTTTGCGATCCAACAATGCCATCCTCTGTTAATCCATTATCCAGCTGGAAATCTTTAACTTGCTGCAATAAAGGTAGATCAAAGCGATTTGAACCTTCGCCAGGTATACCTTGCAGCATATTCAGTTGCGTGGCCAACCAGGCTGTTTGTTCATTTTCCTGACCAAATTTAATATAGCCCTGTAATTCAAAGGGAGCCTGCCACAGTAAGGTAAGATCACCGGACCAGTACTTATTAAACCAGGCTTCAGAGACCTCAATAACTTGTCCGTCAATCAATAATTGATAGTCACCATCAATCCGATAAAGTACGGCATATAAGCTTTCTAAACTCTCCGTTTCAAGTTTAACGACACTTGGATAATTCAGCTGCTTTAACTTTTTAAGGCTGCTATTAGCTGAATAACAGGATAGCAACACACTCTTTCCCTGTTCACAATTAACTGTTTCGATATCTGTTTGGTAGCCCCAAAGGGCGTATAGATTAAGCAGTGCATTGGCAAATGTTGCATTGGATATATCTAATGTTGGATAGCTATCAAACCAATCCAGAGGCTCATCCCCCTTAGTGGCTATCGGCACCTCTGGTTGCGCCATGGCATCACTAAAACTTGTTTCAGATAAAGGTGCAACTGATTCAATTAATGGTGTCGGTGATTCGCCAGGCGGTTGCACTGTTGATTGCAATTCAGCAGGCAGAGATGGCGATGGCGCTGTAGATTGTAATTCAGCAGGCAAAGATGATGGCGCTGACGGTAATTCGGCAGATTGTACTTTGAGTCCCTGCAAACGCAATAGAATATCGGGTCCCTGAAAGAGGGTCAGCGCCGTTAATAAAAGTAATGCGGCAAATCGCCAACTTCCTTTGAATAAGGTAGCAATGGGGCTGTTTTGCTGCAAAAGCTCCATCTCAGCGCTCGCTTTTTTTACCATTGCAGCATTCACCGTGAGGGAATTTTGCGTATATGCACAGAGTAAACTACGGTCACAAAGTAAATTGATTAAACGGGGCACACCTTGACTGCTTCTGAAAACTTGTCCTAATGCCTGCTGATCAAAAATGGGAAAACTTGCACCTGCAATATTTAACCTATGCTGGACATAATATCGGCTTTCCTGCTCAGTAAGAGGTAACAGATGATAACGCGCCGTAATACGTTGTGCCAATTGCCGAAACTCGCTTTGTTTGAGTTTTTGCTGTAACTCAGTCTGGCCAATCAAAATGACTTGTAATGGTTTTTTATTATTGGATTCAATGTTTGTTAATAAACGTAATTGCTCCAAGACGGCGAAACTAAGGTGTTGCGCTTCATCAATTAATACAATCGCACTGCGCCCTTGATCATGATTATTCATCATCCAAGTGGTTAAACTATCAAATAATAATTTTAAACTGATTCTGTCTTTTGCATAGAGAATGTGAAATTCATCACAGATAGTCGCCATCAATTCGATTTCAGTTAAAGCAGGATTCAAAATGAAAGCGATATCGGTAGTGGCAGAGATATCCTGCAACAGTTTACGGCAGACCGTCGTTTTCCCCGTCCCCACTTCACCGGTTAACAACACAAAACCACCATTACCCTGTACACCATATTCTAAATGGGCAATTGCTTCCCTATGACGGTCACTCAAAAATAAAAAATCAGGATCTGGAGAGATTGAAAAAGGTTGCTCTTTTAAAGAAAAAAAATCTTGATACATAACAAAACCCACTGAAAATAGTGACAATACGATTAATGATTTATAGCAGATGCATGATACAAGTGACCCGTCTTAGCGCCTAAAATCACCCCTTTTTTGCGTGCTGAGTTTTATTCGCAAGACCCTATTCCCCACCACGACATGATCAACTTAAGCTATCTAAAATCGTTGCAGACAATTTTGTTAAAAATAATAGCGCCCTGCAACGTTGCGTTAATTTTTCCTGCGCAATACAAGATCAATCTTTAATACACTAAATATGACACCTAAACCACCTGCGGATAACAGAAATCAGCATACTGAAGCGGTTTGAGTATATAATAGCTAAATAAGCCATAAAGAGGGGAAACAATGCAAGTTTTTTTAGTTGGAGGTGCGGTACGAGATCAATTATTGCAACTAGAAGTGAAAGATCGTGATTATGTAGTGGTCGCAGCCACCCCGGAAATGCTTTTGCAACAAGGTTTTCAGCAAGTGGGGAAGGATTTTCCGGTTTTTCTCCATCCGCGTACGGGCGAAGAGTATGCCCTTGCACGTACCGAGCGCAAGAAAGGCTCAGGTTATAACGGATTTGAGTGTTACGCCGGCCAGGAAGTCACCCTTGCCGAAGATTTAAAACGCCGTGATTTAACCATTAATGCGATTGCCCAATCGGAGCAGGGCGAACTGATTGATCCTTACCATGGTTTGCAGGATATAAACACAAAAACACTACGTCATATATCTCCGGCGTTCAGCGAAGATCCTCTACGGGTCTTACGTGTGGCACGTTTCGCCGCCCGTTTTTACGCTTTAGGGTTCACAATTGCACCGGAAACACTGGCTCTAATGCGCTGTTTAAGCTCAAGTGGGGAACTAAACCATTTAAGCGCTGAAAGAGTGTGGCAGGAAACTGCAAAAGCGCTGCAAACCGATAACCCGCATATCTACTTTAAAGTGCTTCGGGATTGTGGTGCACTGGCTATTTTATTCCCCGAAATTGACGCCTTATTCGGTGTTCCCGCACCTCAAAAATGGCATCCTGAAATTGATACCGGCATACACACCCTGATGGTTGTCCAGCAATCCGTAAAATTATCCGCTTCCGTTGCTTTCCGTTTTGCCTGTCTGGTGCATGACCTGGGCAAAGCGCTGACACCCAAAGAAAACTGGCCAAGCCATAAGGGGCACGGGCATCTTGGAGTAAGCGCCATCAATAATCTTTGTACACGCCTGAAAATACCCAATGAATGCAGAGAATTGGCATGCTTAGTCAGTGAACATCATACGCTCGTCCATCATGCATTCGAATTAAAAGCGTCAACCCTGGTTCACTTAATGGATCAAAACGATGCATGGCGTAAACCTCAACGGTTTTTACAAATGCTGCAGTGTTGCGTTGCCGATTCTAAAGGGCGAACCGGTTTTGAAGATAAAGATTACCCCACTGCAGATTACATTTGGCAGGCTTTTCAGGCAGCGCAGCTTGTCGATGTGCAGCAGATTATCAAGCAAGGATTTAAAGGTGCGGAAATTAAAGAAAAGCTACGCTGTGCACGTATCCAGACTGTGGAGAACTATAAACAGCAATATGTTATGTAATTGACCAACGCAAACTTAAGTGAGCAGTTAAAATGTCCAATTCACTTGCAATCATACCGCTGAATAATCTCGCCATTGCGTTTATTCCCGTATCAGTGGTGATCATTATTTTATTTAAATGGTCATTAAACGGGAAATATGCGCTCTACGCCCTTTCGCGCATGTTAGTACAACTATTATTGGTCGGATATTTTTTGAGTTACCTGTTTGCCAGTGCGAATGCCTGGATAGTCGGACTGATGATGA
>JBATHQ010000220.1:0-2686 GCA_049667005.1 Psychromonas sp. | reverse complement strand
GATTTGGTTTGTGGTTAGCCTTCGCTTGTGACATTTGTACTAACTTTCTAAGTTGGAGTACCGCCTTTGACGGCGTGTAGACTATGAGAAACCGAAACGTAGTTTCGCAGTTCTAAAAAGTCATGCTCTCTCAACAGTAGAGAAAACTTAGTGGAAACAAAGGGCAAGCTGAGCTTAGCCCGCTCATAAGACTGACCTGGCGTTCAATTCACTCCATGTTTCCACTTGCTAAAGGAATTAATTAATCAAGAAAAACGTAAACGGAAAATAAAACACAAGCCGAATTTTCTTTGGCCAGAATTAAGTACATAAACATGAAAAATTATTTTGTTTCTTTCTGCAAATCCAAGCGCATATTTATCACCCCTTCCTCTATATCTCTGACCACAACAAAACCTAATTTTTTAGATAAACTCGCCATACCCATATTTTCAAGCATGGTCATTCCGCTTAAATAAGTTGTGCCTTTGCCTCTTTGATAGTTAATCAGTTTTTCCAGCAAAATCTGCCCTAAACCCAACCCCTGCAGATCAGAACGCACAATCATGCCAAATTCAGCCTCAATATTATCCGGATCAATGGTTGCGCGAATAACTGCCAGCGTTTCCTGCTGCTCCGATTCATTAAAACGCACGGCAATAAAAGCCATTTCCCGTTCGTAATCAATCTGGGTTAACATCGCCATCTCTTCATGACTCATTTTGCCGCGCTGTGAAAAATAGCGTTTATAACGATCTTCCGCACTTAATGCCGCATCAAAAATCTGGTGGCGCGCTTCATCTTCTGCTCTGATTGGCCGCACTAAGATCTGCTCTCCATTTTTAAGCTGCAACCGTTCCTCTAACTGTTTCGGATAAGGACTGATAGCAAACTTGTTTTGCGTGCAAACCTCAGAGTACAAAAGATCCATCTGGCAGTCTAAAATCGTCACCTTTTTGCCCGTCACTAACACCGGGTTAAGATCTAAATCCACTATTTCGCGATTATCCAATAACATTTGCGAAATTTTTGTCAGCATTAAACACAGCGCATCCATATCAAACTCCTGCGCCGCTTTTTTAACCTTGATCTTTTTCTCTTTAATGCCCTGAATAATCAGATAACGTGCTAATGCCATGTTTAAGGGCGGTAAAGCAACAACGGCATTATCCAGTGTGGTGAACAGCTCGCGGGCATCACTCTCCTGCGAGACAGCGATAATAGGGCCAAAGATGGGATCTTGTTTAATCATCACCCGTAATTCCAAGCCGAGTCCGCTTGCGACCATCTTCTGCAAGGTGAATCCGCTTAAATGTGCATCGGGTAATAAGGTGCTAACCCGTTTATTAATGGCTTTTAAGGCCAGATCTAATTCATGTTCACTGTTAATATTTAACATTACGCCGTGGACGAGTGATTTATAAGCAATATCAGGCGAGTTAATTTTCACCGCCAGAGGAAAACCGATTTTTTTGGCTTTTTTTAAGGCATCTTCTGCACAGTCCACCTGCAATGTTTTCACGGTATGAAGATGATAAGCTTCTAATAGCGGTTTGGTTTGGAAAGTATTCAGTTTTGCCGAGGGAGAATCTGCATTAACAAACGCTTTAATAGTTTGCTCTGCCGCATCGGTATCATAAAACAGATCTTCCGGAATACTGGTGGGTGTTTCCATCAGCAATTTTTTATTACGTCGATACTGGACGAGATGCATAAACGCAGTAATCGCACCTTTGGGGGTTCTGAGCGTCGGAATTCTCGCTTTGGTAAATAACCTGCGCGCGGGTTTCGCGGCTTCTTCACCCGTCCAGTTGGTCAGCAGATTAACCTGTTTGCGTTTCGGGTGTTGTTCAATAACAGCAAGAATGGCCTGCGCTGTCCCTTCACTGTCGGATAACGCAGAAGGTGAATGCATAATTAATATCGCATCCGCCTGCCCACTGTCCATCAAAATGGTTAAGGCGGTTGCATAGCGTTTGGGATCGGCATCGCCAATCATATCGATCGGATTATTACGCGACCAGTTACTGGGTAAGCAACTGTCAAGCCTGGTCATTAAATCTTCATCCAACTCGGCGAGTCGCCCCCCCGCCGCCATTAAATCATCAACAGCTAAAACACCTAATCCTCCGCCATTGGTGATGATCGCTAAACGTTCACCGTGCAGGTAATTTGAATAAGCAAGCGTTTCTACCGCGGCAAACAGTTCATGTAGATCATAAACACGCAGCATACCTGCCCGTTTAAAAGCAGCATCATAAACACTGTCATGTCCATATTTACCATTACTATGCAATGACGCGGCCTTTGCCCCTAGCAGCGAACGGCCTGACTTAATCACTAAAACAGACTTATGCTGAGATATTGCCCGCGCTGCCGATAAAAATGCGCGCGCATCAGAGATGCTATCCATATATAAAAGGACTGACTTGGTTTTCGTATCACGCGCTAAATAATCCAATAGTTCAGCAAAGTTGATATTCTGGGCGTCACCTAAAGAGATAAAAGCGGAAAAGCCGATCTCTTTACTGTTTGCCCAATCTAATACGGTTGTACAAACCGCGGCAGACTGTGAAATAAAGGCTATATTGCCCTGCAGCGCATTACAATGGGCAAGGCTTGCATTTAACTGCGCATAAGGATTGATAATTCCTAAACTGCTCATGCCTAACAGACGTATTGCAAGCATTTTTGCCGTTTGATAAAT
>JBATHQ010000219.1:0-4041 GCA_049667005.1 Psychromonas sp. | reverse complement strand
GGCGATTGCCCTAGACACTCTAATTACCGATGCACAGCCACCCATGTTTTATCAGATGTTGGGCACAGCCATGGCCGATTTTTATGGCCATCAGACAACCCACGGGTCCTTTGTTTTCGGTGGCGGTAAGCCTCTGAATCCGGATCTTATCAGCAGCACTGCAGACCATACCCCTATAGAAGCCACTGCGGACACATGCCGTGGAATTCTTGGATACATCCCTGCCATGAAACACGCGAAAGTGGTACGGAGTTGGGTCGGCATCGTTGATTGGTGCGAGGATAAGGTTCCCGTTCTTAGCAAGGTTGAGGATGTTCCGGGGTTGATTCTCGGGTGCGGATTCTCCGGTCACGGCTTTGGGATAGCTCCCTCCGTGGGAACCGTTCTGGCCGAACTGGCTAGTGACGAAACGCCTTCCATCGATATCTGCGTATTCTCATCATGCCGATCACTCATTCTCACCGATGCCGATCCGTCATTCTCATTGATGCCGATCACTTTTTCATATCACTTTGCGGTGAGATTGAGTTGTAAATCTTTATCCAAGATCCGTCAATCTGTTTATCCCTATTTTACGCATTGATTCACCTTTTAACTCAAATCGCTCAGCACAATGAATTAATCTATCCATGATCGCATCGGCATAAGTTGCTTCCCCAATTAACTCATGCCATTTTGATACTGGCAGTTGACTCATTAATATTATCGAGCCTTGACCATGCCTTGCATCGATAATATCCAGTAAGTCACTACGCTGTTGCCCGGTTAGATTTTCCATTCCCCAGTCGTCAATGATCAGTATCTGGCACTTGTTAAGTTGGCCGAGAAATCGTGGATAGCTACCATCACCATGCACTTGTTGTAGATGCTCCTGTAGCCCTTTTAATCTAAAGTAACGAACACTCTTGCCTTGCTGGCAGAAGTGCAGCCCAATGGCACAACCCATATAGGTTTTTCCGCATCCCGTCGCGCCTGTAAAAATGAGGTTTTGATGGTGCGTTAGCCAGTGGCCTTCAAGCAGACTGCGGATCTTCCCTTTTTCAAGACCTCTCCCTGCACGATAATCTATCTGCTCCGGATGTGCTTGTAGCCTGAATTTGGCCTGTTTTACCAGGCGCTCTATTTTACGCTGTTCACGTTGCGTGAGCTCTTCATCAAGCAATAGTGATAATCGTTCCAAGAAGCTTAAATCCTGGTAATGCTGCGGCTGAGCTTCCTGTTTTTCAAGTGCGGGGCCAACACAGGTAAGCCGTAAATTAGTAAGCTGCTCAGCTAATTTGTTATTCATTGCTGTTTCCTTAGTGGTAATAATTTTCACCACGGACATTATCGTGGTTGATATTTAGAAGTTGATCGTCATCTTCAGATCGTAGTGGTTGCTGATCGAGTTGATTGCTAAGGATCGCTTTGATGCTCTGTAAGCGGTACGCCCCTGTATCAAGGCCTCGTCGGCAGGCAGCATTAAGACGATCGGCGGGGTATTTCTTGTTGAGGTTAAGTAAGCCCAAGCAAACTCGATAGCTCTGTTGTGGGTGTTGTTTGCTTGCTAATTGATATTCGACCCACTCTAAAACCGATTCACCAAGCTTAGTTGCCCAACTTTTAAAACGCTCCGGTGTCCATTTAGCGTACTCTTGATGCGATTTAGGCATGTGATCATGATGGGTACTGTGGCCGCCAACGCGTGTTGATTTTAGATGTTGTCCAACACATTGATTATGATAGTAAATACTAACGACCTTCTCAGTAACATGCGCTTCTAATCGTTTACGGATCAATCCGTATGGTACGGAATAGTAGTGTTTCTCAACTTCAACATGGTAATCGACATTGACCATCACCTTCTTGATGTAGGTGTATTGATAACTTTGTAGCGGTAAGGGCTTTAAAGCAGGAAGATCGAGCGACTTAAATAATGATGCCCGATCACCTGGCATCTTTTGAAATGGTTTGCTATTCAATCGTAGCAATAACTCTTTAATGCGTTGATTCAATTGAGCTAAACTGTAAAAAGTTTCATGCCGTAAAACCGCCATGATCCAACGTTCAACAATTAAAACACCATTTTCAGCTTTCGCTTTATCCTTCGGTTTGAGCGGTCTTGCGGGCAGAATAGTTACATTGTAATGCGCCGCCATCTGTTGGTAAGTCGGGTTTAAATCGGGATCATATTTACAAGCACGGGTGGTGCTTGATTTTAAGTTATCAGGTACCAGCAGATCCGGCACACCGCCAAAAAATTCAAAGGCGCGTTTATGGCTCATCACCCAATCTTCAAGCTTCTGAGATAACGTGGCCTCCGCATAGGTATAATTGGATGCGCCAAGCACCGCGACAAATACCTGAGCACCACGACATTCACCCGTATCCGGATTGACCAGTGGAATGGTTGGACCACAATAATCAATAAATAGCTTTTCTCCAGCTTGGTGATTTTGACGCATTGAGGGTTGTAAGCGCCTAGCCCATTCTTTGTAATGGCGACAGAGCTGTGGATAGCTGTAATGGTTGTCACTATTACGCTCAACATATTCCTGCCAGAGTAGTTGTTTCGTGACACCTTTTCTTTTTAACTCTGTTTGAAAGGTCGCCCAATCAGGTAACGGAATGGCTGTTCGTGGTGTGTGTTGGGTTTGTAAAAACTGGCGGTTAAGTTTTACATCATCCCACTCAGACGGCAGTGGCCAAGTCTCAATTCCTATCAATTTTGCTCGAGTGATGTAGTTGGAAACCGTTGAAGGTGAAATGGCTAAGCTTTTAGCAATCTTACGATGTGCTAATTTGGCTTGGTATTTTAAGCGTAATATTTCTTTTAATTTTCGCATTGAAATGGGCTCTGTTGGCATAGTGTTCTCTCTGTCTTAGGCAAAGAAGAAATTATGCGTGTTTAACAAAGCAAAGTGATTTATGAGCACCTTTTACTTAAATAAAGTGATCGGCATCGATGAGAATAGGTGATCGGGTTAAATGAGAACGAGAGATCGACTTAAATGAGAATGGGTGATCGCGATTAGTGAGAATATGCAGTAATAACGTGTCTCCATCTTTAACTGGATTTTTACCACCATCCATTGAGTTTCCGGAAGCTTTAGCAAGAAAATGTTTCTCTGCCTTTAGATGACCAAACCCGGCAGGAGCATCCAGATATTCAAGATCAGATTCATCGCCTGTTTTAAAATGCCCGCAGGCAATTTTTAAGTTGGGATAAAAGGCAAGTTGAGTCACTTGAGCAGTTTCTTTTCTGGTCCCCTGATCGGTAACGGGTTTCTTAATATTAACGTTGTTCGGACGTTGTGAATATTGTAATAGCCGCAATGTTAACAGTTCCTGCACTGCATCATGCAGTGCAGGTTTGTCCTGCTCTCTCACATCAAGGTTGGCAACTAATCTGTTATCTTCGATTTTAAACCTCTGTTTTCCCGTTTTCTTGTTGGCTGTACAGCTAAATTTGATGGGATTTTTTTTCCAATACTCTAAACATTGCGCAGAGTCTGGCTGACAGTTTTGCAGCTTTTCGGATAGTTCGCTTTGTTTAAGCAGAGGATAACGGTCAAAAACCAACTTGCTATCCTTGGCGAGCATTTCTAATGTTGGCGGATTAGCAAAACCATCTAAACGTAAAAATGCTTCTAATAGAATCGCTTTAAAAGATTTTGCCATTGCTGTTGTCTGAACAGCCTCCAGCAAAAAATCCCCATAGTATTTAATTAGAGCTGAATATTCCGGATCCTGCTGTTGTGCAGCCACCAGTTCCATCCAACTATTGTGCTGTTTATTAACTTTTTTTAGATCCTGATATGCACTGTAATACTCACTGGCTGTCGGCCTATGACCGAGCTGCTCATATAAACTTTGATAATCTTCAATAGCCGTTGTGCGTTGCTGTTTGGCTAACTGATCCCAGAACTGCGTAATTTCAATATCATAATTAATAAAACAACCATCCGGTAATACCGGCTTTTGTATTTTCCCTACTAGTTCTCGAACAGTTGAACTGCCAAACAAGGCGTAAGGTTTATTTAAAAATGAGTGGTGGTTACC
>JBATHQ010000218.1:0-1525 GCA_049667005.1 Psychromonas sp. | reverse complement strand
ACATTTAACTGTGTGATTGTTTTGAAATATCAAAGCGCAAAATAAGCGGCTCAAGCGGAGATTTGTTTGAGCCGCTTATTTTGTGTTAAGCAAAAAGCACTACTTTTCTTTTGCACTTGTCATATTGTTTATTGCAACGGTTAGTATTACGCCGAGCAACACGACACCTAGCGTGGATAATGAACGCCAGACTAATCCAGTGTCACCTATGTAGCCCCATATACCTAAAACAGATACTGTAGTGCCAAGCAAAATACAAATTATACCAATGATTAAAGCGATTTTATTTAAATTCATAACTACCTACTTTTTATTAAGAGATAACGATCTGCTCTCTGATGCTTGAGATTGTCGCTGTTTTGAGCTCATTTTTCAAAAAAATTGGCATAACCACAGCGCCACTGAAACAGCTTGTTAACATTTTTTGTTGATTATTTTTTCTATTTTTTAGCGCCGCTTGACCCAACAATAAATCATAAAGCCCTACTGCGTCATCTTCACTCAATTAAATATTAAATGCGAATAGTGTATTCGGTTTAAAATGCACATTTATTTTTTATAAAAAAAGGTTTATAGCATAAAGATTTATTTATAAACACAGCGTTTCATTCTTTTTAAGATTGTTTTAAATGAAATTCTACGGACAAATATTTATTAAGATTATCTTGTGTTTCATTTTCAATTAGTTAGATCGATAAAGCGGTAAAACTATTACATAGATTTAAAGAAGCAGTTTACGTAACGTTGTAAACTGCTTCAGAACCCGTTTGGTTATTTAGTTGGTTTGCTTTTATCTGTTAACGCCGCTTCTAATTCTGCTGGCGTTATTTTCAATGCGGCAGCCGCAGACGCAAAATCAGGTGGTCCTTGTGTTGGTTTGCCCAACGCTTTTACCAGCGCTTCTTCACTGATCCCTAATTTTGCAGCCGCCGCAGCAAAATCGGGTCTTCCACCTGGACCACCTGATTTCCCACCGGGGCCATCTGCTTTTCCTCCTGGACCGCCAGCGCCATCTGGACGCCCTTTCCCGATGTTGCCAGTATCGCCATCTTTAAATTTGACAACCCGGTTCGCTTTTACCGTGGTTGGATCGCCATTTGGCGTTTTAGTAACGTCTCCGCCACGTACTAAGCGGACATAATTATAATAACGTTCGCCGTCTGGGCCATCAGCCCCGCCTTCCGCTTTAGAGTCAAAGCGGACTGCTCCAGCACCATGCAGATCGTTACCCTCATGATCAACTCCATAGCCGAAAGCAACGTACCAGGCGAACCAGTAACCATGAGCATCTCTAGGATCTATATAGGGGTTGGTCGTGCTTGTCCAAAAAAATGGATAATCGACGTTACCAGCTTCATTGGTGATCTTAGTGATGTTGAACATACTAGAATCAATCGTCGGGAAAACGCCCGAGTAATCAACAATACTCTGCAACTCTTTCGCGTTAGGTAAGCGCCAATCATTATAGCCTGCATAGCGGGAGCTTTCTGCATAAACGAGCGCAACTTCCCAGTTCATTCCTGTG
>JBATHQ010000217.1:0-13621 GCA_049667005.1 Psychromonas sp. | reverse complement strand
GAGCGGCAAATAGAGAATATCTTAGCAATGAAAATTGTGCAGGGAAAATGTCCTGAGAACAGTCGAGTGCAGGTGAAGATAGAAGATAAGGAGATTGTTTTTGTCACTGAGAAGCAGTGAATTTGTGTTAAGCGGCGGTAGTCTATGTGGGAGAACGGCGTGTGTGCAAAATGATAAAGCTGAATCAGAGTATAATAATTAAACTCGGGTTCAGCTTATATTTTAATCGTGTTGCTTTACGGGCAATAAGGTTATTTGCGAATCCCTTCCACGTAAAGTTGCATATCAACATAACTTGGAGTCCCCATCACTGGAATGCCAAAGTCAGCTAATTGTACACGAGTTGTTCCTTCAAAACCGGCACGATAATTTCCCCACGGATCATCGCCTGCCCCGATCATATTAGCATCAATGGTAATGGCTTTAGTTTTACCATGGAGCATTAAATCACCTTCAATAGTTAAACCACCATCCGCTTTTTTGCTGACTTTGGTGCTGTTAAAGCTTGCCGTTGAATATTTACCGGCGTCAATTAAGTCACTGCTTCTGATATGCTTATCGCTTATCGAGTTTGCTCCTCTGGAAAGGTTATCTCTTTACCGCACTCAAGCCATTGCGGGTATTTTTGCATAACCGAATGAAACAACTGGTTATTAGTCAGGGTTTCCAACCAGTTGCGTATTTGAGGGTAGGGGCTCTGTGCGAACCAGACTTTATCAACACTGGCAAACTGGCGTACAAAAGGAAAAATAGCCATATCTGCTAGTCTGATTTGTTCTCCAAAGAGATAGGGGCTCTGACTTAAGCGGTTTTCCAAGGTCATTAAAAACTCTTCAGCCTGTTCGCGATAAAATTCTTCATTATTATCAGGAAACCGTGATGCATATTTATAGCGATCTAACCAATGTTTGAATTCAACATCATTTTCATCAATTAAATTTAACATCTCAAGTAAATTGCCCTTTAACCATTCTTGAGGATCCGATTTCTGCAGACACCAGGCCATGATCTCCAAACTTTCCTCGAGCACGCTTCCATCAGCGAGTTGCAATACTGGTACCGTCCCCTTGGGGGAGATTGCCAACATCTCCGGCGGTTTATCTTTAAGCATGATTTCGCGTAACTTTACCGGCTGTTGGCTCGCGGCGATAGCTAAACGGGCACGCATTGCATATGGACAGCGGCGGAATGAATATAACGTATTGGGCATAAATACCTCGTCATGACGGCTAGGGTCTGTTGACCTTTCGCGGTTAATTTTTGTTCGAGAGAAAAGCGTTTTAATCACGACGCGAGGAGTGTAGCTTAGTCATTCTAAGTAAATTCCTCGCAACTATACCTCGTAACAAAGAGTAAAACGCTTTTAGCCGAACCCTTCGGGCAGCGCTTGTTGGCTCTTTTTACTGCGTTATGGCCTGTTTATGTAGAATAACTACACTACTCAGGCTCTGTCTTGTATAAAGAACCAACAAACTGCTGCAAAAACAATCTCGAAAGGTCAACAGACCCTAAAGATTATTGTATGCAGTGATTTTTTATTATATGCCGTATTTTGATGAATATTAACAAATGCTTGAGAAGCATTTAATTGTGACGATTATATGATAACCTTCTTGCAAAATAGATAAACAAGGTGAGTTATGAAAATTTCAATGATTGCCGCGATGGCAGAAGACAGGGTAATTGGTTTGGATAATAACATGCCCTGGCATCTGCCTGCCGATTTAACTTTTTTTAAACGGGTCACATTAGGTAAACCCGTTATTATGGGGCGCAAGACTTTTCAGTCTATCGGCCGTCCTTTGCCGGGTAGAAAAAATATCGTACTAAGTCGCGATGAAAACCTTGAAATAGACGGGGTCAGTTGTGTGCAGACGGTGGAGCAGGCGCTGTCTCTTGTCGCAGGTTGCGATGAGGTGATGGTGATCGGTGGCGCGACGATTTATGAACAGTTTTTGCCGCAAGCAGATCGTTTGTATCTCACTTTTATTGATTTAAAAACAGCTGGCGATACTCAGTTTCCCGATTATAAAAAGATGGCCAATTGGCGGGAAGTACAGAGAGAGAAGCACCTGGCCGATCCTAAAAATAGTTATAATTATCAATTTGTAACACTTGATCGAGTGAGCTGATTTATTCGCTGTGATCTTTATAACCCTGGCAGGCTAAAGAAAATATTTTTTTATCTTGCCAGCGTAACATACTCAGACTATTTCCCCATACACAACCAGTATCCAGCGCATAAATTCCCTCTCTAATCTCCTGGCCTAATAATGCCGCCCAATGACCAAAGACTATCCCGCTACTGTGATCCAGAGTGTTTATGTCAAACCAGGGTCTAAGGACTGAGCTATCGGTTTTTTCGGGGGCGAGTTTGTTAGATAACTCTAATGATCCGTCTAACAGGCAATAACGCATTCTGGTAAATACATTAATAATAAAGCGCAAGCGTTCAATACCCTGTAAATTATTCGACCATGAGGTAGGGTGATTGCCATACATCTTTTTCAACAACGTTTTAAACTCATCTCCATGGAGAATCGTTTCCACCTCTTTAGCATATTTTTCCGCTTGACTGATCGTCCACTGCGGAGAAATACCCGCATGAACCATCACAAAATCACACTCAGGATGGCGCAGGAGAAGTGGCTGCAAACGCAACCAGGTCAGTAACTCATCACAGTCCGGCGCGTTTAATAATGTGCTTAACTTATCACTTTCATTCTCGCAGTGGATGCCTTGATGAATGGCTAAAAGATGCAGATCGTGATTACCCAATACCACCTTTGCGCGCTCGCCTAAACTTTTAGCAAAACGTAATGTTTGCAGTGATTTTGGCCCTCGCCCGACAAGATCCCCAGTTAACCACAGCTGATCGTTGTCTTTATCAAACTGCGCTAATTCCAATAGGGCTTGCAGCTCATCAAAGCAGCCGTGGACATCACCCACTATATAGGTCGCCATATTTTATTAATCTTCCTTTAAATCAAACAAATAGTTGGCAATGTTGACATACTCTTCAACGCTGATGTTTTCCGCACGTTTGCTTATATCAATGCCAATTTCCTGTAACTGTTCAACAGTTAACAGATCGCGCAAACCATTACGAATCGTTTTACGACGCTGGTTAAAGGCCATTGAACAAACCTGGTTAAGGGTTTTTAAGCTTTTTGCAACGAAGGGCGGGGTATCATAAGGCTCTAAACGGACAACTGCAGAGTCGACCTTAGGCGCTGGTTTAAAAGCTGTGGGTGGCACCTCTAATACCGGGATCACACGGCAATAATATTGCGCCATAACGGTTAAACGTCCGTAGGCTTTACAGTTCGGGCCGGCACAAAGACGGTTCACGACCTCTTTCTGTAACATGAAATGCATATCTGAAATTTTGTCTGCATATTCAAACAGATGAAACATCAGTGGTGTTGATATGTTGTAGGGTAAGTTGCCGAAAACGCGCAGTGGTTTATCTGCTCTGGCTAACTGTCCGAAATCAAACTGCATGGCATCCGCTTGAGTGATGTTTAATTTTTCGCTCAACACGGGATGCTCGGCTAAGCGCGCGGCTAAATCTCTGTCCAGTTCGACGACATTTAAACACTTCACTTTGCTCGCGACAGGCTCTGTTAAAGCGCCTAGTCCGGGACCGATTTCGACGATGTTATCTTCCCATTGTGGAGCGATCGCCGCGACAATAGAGTCAATAATATAATCATCGTGTAAGAAATTTTGTCCAAAACGTTTACGCGCGGTGTGCCCTAGGTGGGTTTTATCATTCATTTAATTTTTGCCTTGTTTCGAATAGCAGAGTATCAAGCAGGTCAATATTTTCGGGTTAACCCTTAAGATTGCGCTGTTTTACTACTCTGCTTTTATTATTTATTGGTGCTTTGCATCATAGTGATGGCTTCATTGACCGCGCATATTAAGCTGCTCGAATCTGCTTTGCCTGTGCCAGCTAAATCTAATGCGGTGCCATGATCCACAGAGGTGCGGATAAAGGGCAAGCCTAAGGTGATATTGACCGACTTGCCAAATCCTTTATATTTTAAAACAGGCAAACCTTGATCGTGATACATCGCTAAAACAGCATCTGCATCGCTTAAATATTTTTCCTGAAATAATGTATCTGCCGGTAACGGGCCGATCAGGTTGATCCCTTGTGCGCGTAATTTATCCAATGTTGGTTCGATTGTATCAATCTCTTCGCGACCCATATGACCACCTTCACCGGCATGCGGATTTAAACCGCAAACATAAATACGCGGATTTTCAATGGCGTATTTACGCTGTAACTCCTGGTGCAGGACATGAATTATTTTAGTTAAACGGGATTCTGTGATCGCGGCAGAAACATCGGCTAAAGGCAAGTGTGTTGTAACCAGTGCCACACGCAGACCCGTTGTTGCCAGCATCATTACCACCAGATCAACATTGGCTTGCTCTGCAAAAAATTCAGTGTGACCGCTAAAAGCGACACCCGCATCATTGATAATACCTTTATGCACAGGGCCGGTGACTAGCGCTGAAAACTCGCCGGATAAGCACCCCTGGCTAGCCAGAGTGAGTGTATCTAAAACAAATTGAGCATTGCGACGATTTAACTTCCCTGGCTCAACGGGAGCCTGTACTGCAATATGGGCAACAGTCAAGGAGCCCGGTTGACTGGCTTGTGGCGTTGTTAGCGGATCGTAATCAAGCAGTCTTACTTTTTCATTAAGCAGCAGGGCACGTTCAGCTAATAACGTTTTGTCTGTACAAATAACTAACTCTACCGGCCAAGCTTGTTTAGCAAGTTGCAGAATTAAGTCTGGACCAATACCGCCGGGTTCTCCGGCTGTGATAATTAAACGCTTTACCATTATGCTTTACTCGATAATATACTTTGGATTATTTATTTTAATATAGGCTTCCTGGCGAATCTCATTCATCCAAGCGTACACTTCTGCTGGAAAGCGTTGCTGGAATAACATGCCATAAGCTTTTTGCTTGGTAGCTTGCACTGTGGTATCTGATTTGCGTTTACCTATCACTTCAAGAATGTGCCAACCATGCATGGTCCGGAATGGCTGACTGATTTCTCCAATAGGTAACGAAAGCGACAGATCTCTGAATTCAGGAACGTACATATTAGGATCTGCCCAGCCTAGTTCTCCACCTTTAACCGCAGAGCCCGGATCTTGGGAAAACTCTTTCGCTAGCGAGGCAAAGGTTTTTTTGCCACTTATAATGTCCTGACGGTAACCGCTTAATAGCTGTTTTGCTTTTTCATCGCTAAGAATGATATTGGATTTGATCAAGATGTGCCGCGCATTGACTTGAGCTGTCATGATACTTGCAGCACCTTTTTTACCTAACACTTGAATGATATGCAGGCCAATATCTGATTTAAACGGACCGATAACATCCCCTTTATTGGTATTTTGCTCACTAAATACATTTGCAAATAATGTTGGCATTTCATTGATCGTTCTCCAACCCCACTCTCCGCCTTCAGAGGCTTTGGGTCCTTGAGAATTAAGTATTGCCAATTGAGAGATGTTAGCACCCTGCTTAATTTTCTTAATCAGATCTTGTGCTTTTTGCTCTACGCGTTGCTGCTCTTGCGCTGAGCTATCTTTGTCCAACTTAAGCATAATATGCGCAAAATTAAATTGGGTATTTTTTTGTCCGGCAGCATTGATCCGTTTTACCATTTGTTCTACTTCTTGATCTGAAATAGTAATTCGGCGGCGAATCTCATTCTGACGAACTTCATTGATAGTTAATTCATCACGGATATTCTCAACAAATGCAGCGTAATTTTTGCCCTGCTGTTCAAGCCGGGCTTGCATCTGTTCAAGTGTCAGCCCCTCTTTTTGCGCAATTTGCTGTAAAGTTTGCTGCAGTTGCGCGTCATTTATACGCAATCCGATACGTTTGGCAATTTGTAATTGCAGACGGTCGATGATCAGTTTGTCCAGAATCTGCCGGGTGAATTCATCGCCACTTGGTAATTGCTGATCGCTATTTTTATAACGTTCCTGAATTTCCTGCTCCATACGCTGCACATCACTGCTTAAAATAACATCTTGATTAACAACGGCTTCTATTTTGTCTAATGATATGCTCTGGGCAAATGCCTGCGTCGCACTTAATGAGACAAAAATTAAAGGTAGGAGAATATTTTTGATAACTTTCATTTTTTTTCCATTATTGTAAATAAAAAGGGCGACCGTAATCGAATAAACTGTCATTGGTTGTGCCTGAGCCTGCACCGCCGAGTCCTGTCAGTTCAAAATTAACTTTAAAACTTTGCTCTGTTTCATAATCCTCTTTTATCGCATCTTCATCGCCAGAGTAGGATTTCATATACTGCTCGTAAGAGAAGGTGATTGCCCAACAGCATGACTGGTATTTGAAGCCAATAATACTTTCGTAGGAGTGATTATAATCCAGATCATGATAATAACTGATAAAATTGGTCCATTGAGAATTGATTGCCCAATTGACTTTACTGCCCAGCTGATTAATTTTTACATCCCAGTCTTCATCTTCCGGATTAGCGTAATAACGATAATTTAATTGTGCGAAGGTATTATGCGCCCAACGTTTTTCGAAGGTGGAATTGGATCTTTTAATGGTATTGTTATCCAGATCCAATGCCATACCTGCATGGAAAAAATAATCATTTTCAAAATTGACATCCAGTTCACTGATCAGGGACGAGCGGCTTGTGCTGTCAGTATCATCATCATCATCGGATGGTATTTCGGTACGCGATTCAGTCAAATAATAATTTTGACCAACGGCAAAACGTACTTTCCTTTTCCCTTGCGGATTGAGAATGCTACTGGAAACACCGAAGGTTACCTGATTGGCATCTGCAATTCGGTCATAACCTGAAAAACGGTTATCACGGAATAAACCATAATAATCGGTCAGCATTTCGATACTATCATAATTACCTATTTCAGACTGATCCTGGTAGGGGACATATAAATACTGGATTTGCGGAACCAGTGTTTGCCGGTATTGCTCATCAAAGGCTGTAAATGTTCGTTCTAAATTAACGCCCGAATGAATTTTAAAAGAGGGCAGGTAACGGGTTGCCGTTTCATCCAAATCATCATACCAGTCGTATTTCCCATCATCAGGCAGATTCTGCTGGTACAAACTGAGCATATATTTAAGTTCACTATTAACAAACAATGACTCGTAATATAAAGGTAACGATAATTTAGGCTCTAAATGTATTCGGGTGCCCGTATAAACATCTTCATCACTGTGATTGAATTTTGTTATTTCTGAATACCCGCTTAATTGCATACCATTAAAATCAATGGGTTGATATGCCGTGAATGCAAGTTTAGGCATTACCTCATGGGGCGTGTCATCATCATCTAATATCTGAAAGTTTCTCACCTCTAATTCACTGTTCCAGTTGCTTTCAGTGTATTTTAAACTTGCTGTCTGCAATAGTTGGTTATCACTGCGTGTACCGTAGTCAGTCGTAATATCTGTAAAATAATCATCATCACTGACGCGATTATAATCACTATCAAAATGCCAGTTATCGGCAAAGCTAAGCGAATGATCCCAATGGAACAGGTAACGGCTGTCCTCAAAAATTCTATCATCCTGTAAATATTCGGCCTGCATTGTACCGCTGCCTGCGTCTAACAGATAGCGATACTGCCCTGCCAGCAAGGTGCCGCGCTCCTGCATATAAGTAGGCGTGATAGTCGCATCCATGTTTTCGGCAATATTAATATACAAGGGCTGACTGGAGGTAAAACCATTGGTATCTGCCAGTTCAAAGCTCGGAAATAATAGGCCGGTCTTGCGTTTATCTGAAATCGGATAGGTCACATAGGGCAGGTAAAAAACGGGCACGTCTTTTATTCTCAGTATCGCGTTATACGCACTGCCGACGCCGCTGTCATTATCAATATGAAGCGTTGTTGAATCAATTGACCAGGTATTGTATTCAGGCGGGCAGGCACTATAGGAAGCCCTTTTTAGTTCATATTGATCCTGACCGTTATCATAAACACTGTCAGCATCTCCGCGGCCGCTTCGGCCATGAAATTGATATTTAGTTTGGTATAAAGCGGTTTCATTGGTCTTTAATTGTGTTTCGATGGTGTCGGCAGAAAGGGTGACCAGGCCATTATTAAAGTTAACATTACCTTCTGCAACCACCTTCTCCTGTTCAATATAATAAGTTAATTTGTCAGCGCGTAGGTTTTTATCACCCTGAGTGAGATTAACATCCTCTTCATAGGTCAATCTGATTGGCGAGCCGTATAACCTGGCTGCCTCAATATTAACTGCCTGTTGTTCAAGCGGCAGGGTATTGGGATCATCAACGCGCGCAGGAACGTTAATGTAACACTGACGGAAAAAAAGTTCAGTATCACGTCCAGGATCTGTTGATACCTCTTCCGCGGCTCCTGCAGTTAAGGAGAGGAAAAAGAGTAATGAAGGTGATAATTTTAACATGAACAACTCACAAGTCTTGCTTAGGAACTAAAAACACTAAGCCTAAATAAAATAAAATAAAGCAGATCTGGTTATAATAGAGCAAACTTAACAGAGCTCCAATCTTTGTTGCTTATAAATATGCTAAAGTTCTGTATTTCACGCGAAAAGTTGGCAGAATAACCAACAGTTAGTCAAAATAAGCAGAATTTCGATTCTTTGCTCTTTCTTTTACATTAGCTCTTTTTTATAAACAAGGTATTTTAACGTTATGCGCATATGGGGAAAACTACTCGGCGGCTTTTTTGGTTTTATGTTTGGCAGTTTTTTTGGAATGCTGCTGGGTATTTGGTTAGGGCACCGTTTTGATCGTGCACTGGCTTACAATTTCAGTATCCAAAATGGGTTATTCGGTAAAGCGGTCAGCAGCCAGGAAAGACAAACAATATTTTTTAACGCGACGTTTTCTGTGATGGGGCATATCGCCAAGGCAAAGGGTCAAGTAACCCAAACTGATATCCAAATTGCCAACGCTTATATGGACCAGATGCGCCTGCAGGGTGCTGCCCGAGAGCAGGCCCAGGCGTCGTTTTCACACGGTAAACAAGCTGATTTTTCACTTCAGGATACACTTACCGAGTTTACTCAGATGGTGCGCGGTGAACGCAATGTCTTGCAGATGTTTTTGGGTATTCAAGTACAGATTGCTTTTTCTGACGGTCGCATCGATGCCAATGAAAAAAATATTTTATATCAGATTGCCGAGCAGTTAGGGTTTTCAAGGTTTGAATTAGACCGTTTATTACAAATGATTGAAGGTCAGCAGCATTTTCATCAAGGCCAGCAACGGCAAACTCAAGCTAGCAACGAACAAGACTCTTATAAAGTACTGGGTGTTGAACAGCAAAGTTCTGATAAAGAGATTAAACGTGCGTATCGTAAACTGATGAGCCAGCATCATCCGGATAAGTTGGCTTCCAAAGGGTTACCCGATGAGATGATGAATCTTGCTAAAGAAAAAGCGCAGGATATTCAACGTGCATATGAGACGCTGCGTACCGTTCGGGGATTTAAATAGATGTTATTTGCCCTTTTTCAACGCTACAGTTTAAAACTGGTCTTTGCACTGACACTTTTAGTCGGGTTGCAAATACCGAATTTTTTACAACAGTACGAAACACGTTTAGATGGCCATTATATTGAAGTAAAAAATCAATTGACTGCCTATCAGCGACTTGCTGACCGCCACTCGGAGGGGAGTTTGCAAACACTGATCACTACACATAAAAACGATCCCCAAAAACTGTTTCAGGACGAAGCCTTAGTTGTCGAAAATCTAATCGAGCGGTTTAATTATCTGCAAACACAAAAAAATGCCTTAAATACGACGCTGACAAAACGTTTATTGTTTTTAGGTCAGCAGATAAATAGCCCGCTATTTACTGAAACCAGGGTTAATTACCAACCTGAAATTGTACTTAATCAAAATGCGATTAGCGTGGGATTAGTCTGTGCAGTTATCGCCTCGCTGTTAGTCGAACTGTTTTTGTTTGTTTTTGCAACAGGGGTTAAAAAATTGTTTTTCCCCCGCAAACACAGGGCACAGAATTGGTAAGTGGCGACGTCAGCGAACTATTTCCTGAACTATTAAGTAAACTATTTACGATAAGTTTGGGCATAGAACTGTGATCCGCGTCCTTATTATGCTTAAATAAAATATTATATTGAATTTTTACAACGGAGTTATATTAATGTCAACTTTTGCACTCGCTTTGGGCTCGGCTACAAAAAACCGCGATCAAAAAATTATCGAAGCTTTCTTTCCTCACCCAACCCTAAATCCAAGTGATGATTTGGTTGCTGTTATCGGTGCCATTGTCGGTTATGAGCAGGGTAATCAGGTTATTGAAATAACGGCTGAAATATCAGAGCAGCTAGCAGCCGCTTTTAACGGCGCTAATGACAGTGCCAATGCTGATTTTGCCACTGCAGCCGCTAAATCAACGCAACCTTTGGTTTTAGTGATTTTAGCAACAGATGCAGCGCCGCAAAGTCCTGCTGAAGGGTTTCTAAAACTGCAGCTTATTTCGCATCGTTTAGTTAAACCACACGGTTTAGTCTTGGATGGTATTTTTGGCATTCTGCACAATATCGCCTGGACTAATAAAGGTGCAATCGATATTACTGAACTGGCTGAACGTCAGATACAAGCGCGTTTAAATGGTGAAACACTGATTGTTGATTGTGTTGATAAATTCCCTAAAATGGTTGACTACGTTGTACCAAGCGGTGTGCGTATTGCCGATACTTCCCGTGTACGTTTAGGCGCACATGTCGGTGAAGGCACAACAGTGATGCATGAAGGTTTCATCAATTTCAATGCCGGAACAACGGGCGTGAGCATGGTAGAGGGACGTATCTCTGCAGGTGTGATGGTCGGTGAAGGCAGCGATATCGGTGGCGGTGCATCTATTATGGGGACATTAAGCGGCGGCGGTAAAATGGTTATCGCAATCGGCGAAAATAGCCTGTTAGGAGCTAATGCCGGTTTAGGTATTCCACTTGGCAGTCGCTGTACTATCGAGTCTGGTTTATATGTTACGGCGGGTTCAAAAGTCAAAATGCTTGATAAAGACGGTAAAGAAGCGGGTTATGCAAAAGCACGCGAGCTTGCCAATAAAGATGATCTGCTATTCCGCCGTAATTCAATGACTGGACAAATTGAATGTTTAGTTAACAAAAGTGCCGTTGAATTGAACAGCATGTTACATTCAAACTAATGTTTTAACGATTTAAATCGCTAATGCAAAAAAGGGACTCAAGTTTGAGTCCCTTTTTTGTAGCTTGGATAAACGCCTAAGGTAAAACCTTTTTAAACGGTTTTACAACCACTTGCGCATAAACGCCGGCTGCTACATAAGGATCGGCATCCGCCCACGCTTGTGCTTCTTTTAAGCTGGCAAATTCAGCAATAACAGTCGAGCCTGTAAAACCTGCTTGAGCGGGATCTTCGTTATCGACAGCTGGCATCGGGCCGGCAACCAGTAAACGCCCTTGTTCATTTAATGCCTGCAGCCGAGCCAGATGTGCCGGGCGTGCCTGTTGGCGTAAACTTAAACTGTTTTCCACATCCTGTGAAAAAATGACATATAACATATTTATTCCTCTGATTTTTTATCGGCTGAGAGCTTTTTTTCCGCGGTGGCGGGTAAGTATTTATAGATATAAACGCCGCTTAAAACAGTGAATGCAAGGGTAGCGGCTAATAAACCAAAGACTTTAAAGTTAACCCAAATCTCCTGGGATAAGCTAAATGCCACATAAACATTAACGGCGCCTAATGCTGCAAAAAACAGTGCCCAGGCCATATTCAGATTATTCCAGATATTTTCAGGCAGGCTGATCTCTTTTCCGAGCATCTGTTTAATAATCGGCTTTTTATAGAATAACTGGCTGACCAGCAGGGCTACACTAAACAAAAGATAAACCACTGTTACCTTCCATTTAATGAAAGCATCATCATGCAACACCAGTGTTAAGGTACCGAATACCAGAACCATCACAAAGGTGATCACATGCATCTTTTCAACTTTGCCATTTTTGTAATAGTTAAAAGCAAGCATTAACCCCATACTGATCATTAATGATCCTGTTGCAGCATAAATATCGACCATCTTAAAGACGATAAAAAAGATAATCAGCGGGATAAATTCAAAAAATTGTTTCATGTTTTTCCTATATGAATATAAGTTGCAATGCCACTTTAAAGTAAGCATTGCCCCTTTACCAGCTTATTTTTTATGGGTCGCAGCTTTCATCTTGCTTATAAACTTATGCATTTCAGCGAGCAATTTATCGGGATCATGCAGATGATTTTCGATAATTTTAACTACTGCAGAACCCGAAATTGCACCGGCAGCGCCTGCTTTTATGGCCTCACGAACCTGCTCTGGTGTGGAAATACCAAAGCCAAGGAGTGACGGTGGCGCATTATATTTGTGCAACGTCTTGAGCATATGATCAACAGGCATGCCCGCTTTTGAATCAGCGCCGGTGACACCTGCGCGACTCAGTAAATAAGTATAGCCTTGTCCGTATTCAGCGACCTGTTGTAAGGTTTCCTGATCACCATTGGGCGGCGCAATAAATATCTGTTGAATAGAATACTTTTTAGCCGCGGCGCGATATGGGGCGCTTTCTTCCAACGGCACATCCGCTATCAATAAAGAATCGACACCCGCTTTCGCACAACGTTCATAAAAATTTTCAATACCATTGCGATAGACCAGGTTAACATACAGCAATAAACCGATTGGAATAGTCGGGTGTTTACGGCGTATTTCGGCGATAATTTCCAGGCACGTATCAGGCGTCGCCCCGGCAGTTAATGCCCGGGTTGATGCATTTTGAATAACCACACCATCGGCTACGGGATCTGAAAAGGGGATGCCTAGCTCTAAGGCATCAGCGCCTGCGCTAATCAGTGTATCAATGATTTTAAGGGACAGCGCGCGATTTGGATCGCCAAGGGTGACAAAAGGAACAAATGCACCCTGGTGTTCCGTTTCTAGGCGGGAAAATAAAGCTTGGTAACGTTTGCTCATCAGATCAATCCTCTTTTTTCAAAAATATCAGCGACGGTAAAGATATCTTTATCACCACGACCGGATAAATTAACAATAATGATTTGTTCTTTATCATGATGTTCAATCAGTTTTAAGGCATAGGCTAATGCATGTGCGGATTCAAGCGCGGGAATAATCCCTTCATTTAAAGAAAGCGCATGGAAAGCGGCTAACGCTTCATCATCGGTTGCATTAACATATTGAGCACGGCCTGTTTCTGCCAGGTGCGCGTGCTGCGGACCCACGGAAGGAAAATCCAGTCCGGCAGAGATTGAGTAGGACTCTTTAACCTGCCCATGTTTATCCTGCATCATCAATGAATGCATACCAAAGAAAATACCTTTTGAACCATAGGAGATAGGGCAGCCGTGCTCGCCAGTTTCAATACCGTGTCCGCCGGGCTCTACACCGATCAATTGTACACTCGGATCTTCGATAAAATCATTGAACATACCGATCGCATTAGAGCCTCCGCCAACGCAGGCAATTACGATATCAGGCAGTACACCCTCTTTTTTTAACACCTGCTGTTT
>JBATHQ010000216.1:0-3152 GCA_049667005.1 Psychromonas sp. | reverse complement strand
TTGAGCAGCTGCGTGACAAGGTGATCATTCCTGTCGCGAACAATGCGATGAAATCACCGTATTTTAGTCTGGGTACGCTGTTTATGTTAATCATGCTCTCCAGCGCGACTATCCCCGCCGGTCTGCTTAAGTTTAAAGCGATGCCGGCCCTTGAAAGTGATGTATTGCAAGCCCGAATTTTTCTGCCTCAAGGCAGCCTGCTGGGGCAGACGGAAGATGCGGTTAAAAAGGTCTCAGAGGCATTAAAACAAATGGATAAGGAGTATCAAGAATCTTTTCCTGATTCCCCTGCTTTGGTGAGCAGCCATACGGTTTTATATAATGTGAACGTTGATGCGCAGGAATCCGGTCCGCATTTAGCGACGGTCAGTGCAGATCTGTTACCAGCCCAGTACCGTCAGGTAGGTATCACAAGCTTAATACAGGATTGGAAAAAAAAGACCGGTCCTATCGCAGATATGATTGCGCTTAATTTTACTGATAAAGAGCGCGGTATTGCCGGTAACGGCATTGATATCCTTATCCAGGGCAGCTCTCTGGAAACCCTGAAGGAGGTGAGTTGGGCGCTGCAAAAGTGGTTGAAAAAATATGACGGGGTGTTTAACCTGTCGGACGATTTACACTACGGACGCAACGAATATCATATTCGCTTAAAAGATAATGCCGGTGTGATGGGGGTAAATGCCTCACAAGTTGCATTAACCTTGCGCAGCGCATTAAAAGGCAGCACGAATCTAACCGTCCAGCAGAACAACGATAATATAGATATCGCCGTGCGTGTTGCTGAATTTACTCACAATGCAGGACTTCAGGATTTACAGGATCTTGCGGTTACTGCAGCCAATGGCCGGCTTGTTCCTCTTTCCAGTATTGCTGAATTTGAACAGAAAAAAGCCTTTTCACGCATTCAGCGGGTTAACGGTATTAATTCCCTGACGGTAAAGGCGAACATAAATTCCTATATTGCTAATACCCGTGAAATTATGCAGCAATTTAACAGCGAGTTTGTGGTTAATATAAAAAAAGCGTATCCGGATGTCAGCTTTATTTCGCAGGGAGAAGACAAAGAGAGTGCGGACACTGGCGGATCATTAGTACGTTTTTTTGCGCTGGGGATTATCGGGATTTATCTTATTCTTATCTTCTTATTTAAAAGTTATGTGCAGCCCGTTGCGGTAATACTTGCCATACCGATGGGCTGGATAGGCGTCGTTTGGGGACATATTGCATTAGGCTTAGATTTGACCATCCCCAGCCTCGTCGGGTTTGCAACGCTGGCGGGGATTGTGGTTAATGACAATATTTTACTGGTCAGCTTTATCAAGGAAAATATCAATAAGGAACAAAATTTAATCAGTGCCTGTAGCAATGCCGTGGGAGCTCGTTTCAGGGCGATCTTTATCACCTCATTGACCACACTCGCAGGGTTATTCCCGCTGCTCACAGAATCCAGTACTCAGGCTCAATTTTTGATTCCCCTGGTTGCCAGCATTGCTTTTGGCCTGCTCGCAACAACCATGCTGGCGTCAATTGTTGTTCCCTGTGTGCTGGTGATCCTGGATGATATGGGGTTGTTAAAAGAAAAAATAGTTGATTATTAAGATCTTCTGGTGGTTTTACGTTTTTGTGCCGCTTGATCATTTGCGTACATTCATGCTGTAACTGAATTATTTGTACATATCCCTTTAATTAGCTTGGCGAGTTCATGGTAGGTGATTGGTTCGTTCTTACATGAACTAGCCATCGCTTCGGCAATTTCGACTTTACAGGGTAAATAATTGTTTAAATTCTTATTCTGTAAAAAATTCACGATTTGTGTGTAATAGGGTTGGTTATGTTGAAATATTTTGGAAAAATCTTGTTTGCGAATATCCGGGTTCGACTTTAATAACGTTGTGTTAAAGCAGGCATTGATAAAGTCTTTGGGGGCAAAAGATTCTGCAAATGAGCCGCCGATTTTTCCGTCAGGTAAATGAACAACGGGTTGATAGGGCACTTTGAACAAATGAATGTTAGCAGGCATGTTGGTGAAATTTTTGATGGTCGTTCGACTCTTTGAATCATCACCGTGGGTAAATATCATTGGCCTCGAATAACTGGCAGTCTGACTCATCGATTTGATAGTATGTTGTAAATTATCAATACCGCCATAGTGGGCAAGCACAATACCATATTTTCTGAAATTAATCCCCAGTCCTTCTTCAAGCAGGATCCTGAAAGCCGTTTTTTCATTTTCATCTTCTACAAAAAGATAGATACAATGTCCGAAATCAGACGTAACTGAAGACTCGCGATAAACCGTATCGGAAGCAAGGTTTGCTAAAACGGTCTTATACTCAACACTATCTCTATCAGGCATAAAGCTCTCTATTCAAAACTTAGTTAGGCATTAATGGACTCTATTATTATCACATAGAGGTCTGTTTATAAGGTAGTCCGTTAAGCTTGTTATGTGATTTAGGAGTGATATTTTTTGATCTTTCAATGACTCTTTTAGCTGCGAAGTGTTGACCATTATCGTTTGAGTTTTAATTTCCGGGCATGGTTGCAGTGACTTGGAGGATGGTTGGTGATTTTGTGAAAAAACACCTCCTAATAATATAAATAACCTACTATTAGATTTAGCTATTTGACAATCTTTTCTTGGGCAAAAAAACTCATTCAACCATTCGAATTAGTTACTTTGATTGCACCAGCTTATCGTTGCTGACGACATTATTTACAGGGGATGACTATGAGTAACTTGCGTAATACTAACCTGCAGAAACTATCTCAGGAGCCTTTTGATGTGCTGGTGGTTGGCGGGGGGATAAATGGCGCTGTTTCAGCTGCCGCGTTGGCAGCTAAAGGTGCGAAAATAGCGCTCATTGATAAAAACGATTTTGCCGGTTGCACCAGCTCTAACTCCTCTAACCTCGCCTGGGGGGGGATTAAATATCTCGAAAGTTTCGAATTTTCCTTGGTCAATAAGTTGTGTAAAAGCCGTAATCACCTGATGCGTAGTTATCCTGAATCGGTTAAAGAGATTCGTTTTTTAACCAGCATTCAAAAGGAGTTTCGTTTCCCGCCTTTTTTTATTTTTCTCGGTACACTTTTATACTGGGTGATTGGTCGTTTTTTTACCAAAATGCCAAATTATCTGACCACAGAAG
>JBATHQ010000215.1:0-8301 GCA_049667005.1 Psychromonas sp. | reverse complement strand
ACCGTCACCAACTGGTAGGTACTTTTTTGCTTCTGCTCGGCACTGCTCAACAGGTCTGCGATAGGACTGCGGTATTTAAACAACAGTTGCGCGCCCTGATAGTTATCATTATCGGCCACCAGCTTTTGCCAGTTTTCATATAACTCACTGGTGGAGTGATCCTTTTTAAAGCGTTCGTTAAATTTATTAAGTTGTTCATTAAGGCGTTTTTGAATGCTTTTAAATTGCGCCAGAAAATCATTGCAAAAACTGACGCTAAGATCAGCCTGGTTAGCTGGCTGATGCTCGGCAAAAATGGCCTCAATAGCACTTTGTTCACAATCACGATGAGTTTCATTGAGCAGCACTAACAGATCATCAGTGCCATGAATTTGTGTATTGAGCTTTTTGATAAGATGCTTGGTTGAGCTGATCTGTTCGCCCAGCTTAACCTCGGTGTCTTCAATTGACTGCTCAATATTACGTTTTACAATATTTCTGTTCTGATTACGTTCAACCAACCCATCTCGCTGACTATAACGTTCATTCATAAACTGCTTATAATTACGTGCCTTCTGCTCAAAGGCCGCACATCTCTCCAGAGCTTGAATAAGCACTTTCCTTTCACCGGCACGCTTATCGACTTCGCCATCAGGATCAAGTTTGTCGAGATCGGTACTCTTCTGTTTTTTAAGATCTTTAATACGTTCATTATGGCCGCTTTCCAAGCTAAGCAACTCCTCCTGCAAGAGGGTCAGTTGCGTATCGCGATCACTTTCCACGACCATACGTTTTTCCAACATCTGCTTATTCAACGCATTTTTCTGCTCTTGCTGCTGCTCAGAAAATTCCTGCTGTTTTTTAAGATTGGCTTTTTGCTGATTTTCCAACAGATGAATCTGCTCATTAACCGCATCAATATGCGCTTTAATGGCCAGTTGTTTTTTAACCGCAAGATTCTGATGCTGCACCTTCAGTTGCTGCAGGTTTAAATCGTTTTGTTTTAAAGCTTGCGCTGCCTGTGCAATAAGCAGATGCTGACTTTCAATCTGTTTACTGATTTGGACAAGGTGTTCATCCAGCTGGCCGATCTTTTCAACTTGATTCTGATAATTTTTCTCAATAGCATCGCGTTTTTCACGCAGTTGCGTTTCATCTAAAAACAGTGAATCATTACTTTGGATCTGCTGCAGATCTAACTGCAGACCATAGAAACTCAGCTCCCCGCCAACCCACTCAGGATCGAGATCACAACGGCCTAATTGCGCACTGCTTAATAAACGCCCGATGTTTTGTTTCCAGTCACCCGCTTTCGCTTCATTATTGAGAAAATGGTGTAATGAGCCCGTTTCCGGAATCAGCTGTAATTCAATTTCCGCACGCTCACTGCGTAACTGTTCTAAATAACGGTTTTCCTGCTTATGTTTATCGCTGTGTTTTTCGCGCGTTTTATCGAGTTGGGTTAATGCATTTTGTAATCTTGACTGTTCCTGAAAATGTTGATTTTGGTTTTCCTGCGCAGCAGATAATAACAGCTGATTTTGTTCGATATCGCTTTGCAGCTCCGGCTCAATGATCACCTGATTTAATTGAAATTGCGCATTTTTCAGCTCACTTTCAATATTCTGCTGCTGCATTTTCAGATTGAGATTTTGCTGATTTAGCTGCTCCTGCAAATCATTACGCTGCTGCTGATATACTTCGGCGATCACGCTGAGTTGCTGGGTTGCCATCTCTTTAATATTGGCCGTTTTGTTTTTATTGTCGGCCACCTCGGTCACATGCTCCAGTTTTCTGTCCTGGATTAACTTGTCAAATTTCTGCTGAATTTTATTAATGTTGCCTTCAAAGGCTTCAATAATCGCATTCACTTCATTGAGTTCATTTTGGATACGTGGCGCTTGCTCCGCATGCAGGTGATAGTTCGCGGCGTCATCCTGTTCGAAGTTTAATTTATCTTCATCTAACAGGTCGATATGACTTTGATCGGCTTTGATTTTTGCTTTAAGCGCAAACAACTCTGTATTTAACTTCTCAACAGATTCCTGCAGTTGTTTTTCTAAGGAAATTAATAGTTGACGGTTTTCTGTTTTAGTCTGCCCGCGCTCTTGCTGCAGTTTTTCCAGACGACTGATATGATTAACCACCTCAAAATGCAGATGCTGCAATTTAATCAACAGGCTTTCTAAACTTGAAAAATCCTGCTGCCATAGCGATATTTTATCGGCGACTTTTTGTATTGCGCGACTCGCCTGAATATCCGCAAGCCAATGGCTAATCTCCTCTTTTTTAAGACTGATCTGCTCTTTTTCATCAATACTATTACGTGCCAGATGATCGCTGGCAATGGCCACCAACATATGCTTAACCGCATCAAAATCGAGGTTTTTTTCAATGGTCCCGTTGATCACTTTATCGATATGCGGACAAGGCTGATCACTCAGGGCGTAACGCTTTTGTAATAGATAGATATCCTTTACTTTTCGCCCACTGCGCAGGTTTTGAATAACCTGACGGTATTTATCAACACCTAAAAAAACAGAACGATCGCAACCGGCATTACGGTAGAATTTATCCACGTCGCTCACCGCATAGGGTTTATTATTATCCCCTATAAAATATTCACTGTTATAAGCGCCATCAATAAATTTAAACTGTACATTACGACCACCGCTACTCGCGACCACCATGCATTTTTGACCATAGGGACGCTGGTATTCATAGACCAGCATACTGGAGTCTCTGGGCAGATAATAATCGGCAAAATTACGAGCCTGATCGACCTTGCTGACAATATCACTGGGACGCATGCCATAAAAAAGCGGCAGCAAACGCATCAATGATGTTTTACCGGCGCCATTGGTTCCTTCAAGCTGGGTGTGTCCGGTTAAATTAAGTTCATTAACCTGCCCTTTCCAGAAACTGTCGATGATAATAATGCGCAATAGTTGATAGGCTTGTTCAGCCATAAAAAATCCTTGTGTGAATACTTTGTGTACAACCTTTAGTGAATGCTTTGTGTACTGTGTAAAATAGCGTTAATTTATAAGGATAAGACCGTTTTGTCGATCCTTTTAGGGCAGATTTTCTATATCAATCAATGTCCGGTATAGAAAATAAACAAAGCGGTAATTTTTAAAGCGTTTATCCGATACATTATTATTTAAGGAAGCAGGCGGCCAATAAATCGGCAAAAAAAGCATTGCCTTTTTTATTGGCAAATTCAATATTACGCTGCGGTATAGCATCGACATCGGGATGATTTGCGATGGCAAGTTCCATACTGCTTTCCCTGATAATATGCAGGGTTGGATAAGGAGAACGATTAGTATAATTCGAGGGTGCATTTTGCGGTTCGTCGGCAAAACAGTAGTCAGGATGAAAATTCGCTAATTGATAAACGCCTTCGTAACCCTCCATTTCCAATAGATCATTGGCCATATCGACTAAATCTAAAAAATCGTAAAAGCCTTCATAACCGGCTGGGATAATAAACAAGGTCGTCTCTATCTGTTGATTTGAATCTAACAGTAAACACTCATCCAATAACGACTGTAAAACCTGTTCGCGGGCACTCTCTTCTACTTGAAAATAGCGTATCGAACCGCGTTCAACTTCACGTCTTGCAAAGGGACATATATTGTATTTAACAATAACCTGTTTTACCCAATTTTTAGTCGCCGTTATAATGTTATTTTCAGTCATATCTACCTTTCCTAATGTTAAGCCACCATCTTAACACATCGTTTTTCTTATAATCAGTATCAACCCCGCTTATTGGCGGGAAAAAAGTTGACTATTAGCGATTAGAAATTACATTTATAGATAAAAAACAACATATTCTAATCGAAAAAAATGCAGATCTTGCTATCTGCCTTGAATGACCATTCTATAAAATTTTGCTGATAGAAAGGGGTATTATGACCACCACAAATAAAAAAACAGTTTCACTTGTACTTGGCAGCGGCGGTGCCAGAGGGATGGCACACATTGGTGTTATTCGCTGGTTATTGGATCATAATTACGAAATAAAATCTATTTCAGGAAGCTCTATCGGCGCTTTAGTCGGTGGTATGTATGCAGCCGGAAAACTTGATGAATTTGAAGCATGGGCAGAGAACATTACCGTGCTCTACAAAGTGAAACTGTTTTATATTAACTGGAATAATGAAGCCCGTGGTGACAAAGTCATCAATACCTTAATCGAATTATTTGGTGATTATCAGATAGAAGATCTGCCGATTACTTATACCGCAGTTGCCTCGGATATCCGCAATGAAAAAGAGGTTTGGATAAACAAAGGATCGTTATTTAAAGCGCTGCGTGCCTCTATGGCAATGCCGCTGTTTTTTACGCCAGTGGTGCGCAATGGTGTGCATCTGATTGATGGCGGCGTGTTAAACCCGGTGCCAATTGCCCCGACTTTCAGCGACCATACTGATCTTACTATTGCCGTTAATCTGGGCGGTTCAATTCATCATAATTTTGATAAGGTCACGAATAAATTATCCGGCAACGGTTCCACTTTCTCCTCAAATTTCAAAAGCATTACTCAGCATTTTGCCGCCAATAAAATAAACCTCTCTGAAAAAGGAATTGACTGGCGCACCTACAATATCGCGGAATTAGCCATTGATGCGATGCAGAGTACTATCGCCCGACAGAAACTTGCAGCCTACCCTGCCAATTATGTGATTGAAATTTCCAGAAGCGCTTGCGGAACACTTGAATTTGAGCGTTCTGCAGAGATGATAAAATTAGGTTATGCAATGGCGGAGCACTGGCTGAAAGAGGTCTAAAACGAAAAGCCGAGGGTGACGAGTAGCGAGTAACGAGTTTGTCACTGTGAATATCATAACGATTGACTCGGAAATCGCGGCTAATGTCCACCTCTGCTCTCAACCCTACCCCTCATAACTAACAACTAACAACTAACAACTAATAACTAATAACCAACAACCTGCCCAAAATATTTTTTATATTCTCTTGATAAATCAACTTGCCAGGTATATATTAAATTTCATATATACGATTTTCCATATGTTAGATACACCTAAGTTCGATCTTGAAGTTAAGATGATAATCAGGCTGATTATTAGCCAAGTATGGCAGTAAACGACAACCTGAATAACCTAAAAAGGTACTCTATGAACCCTGTTCAATTTTATAAATGCCTTGCCGATGATACCCGCCTGCGTTGTCTGTTACTGATCTTTCAGGAAGGTGAACTCTGTGTCTGTGAATTAACCGAAGCACTGCAGGAGATCCAGCCTAAAATATCGCGTCATCTCGCTCAGTTGCGCAAGTGCGAGTTGCTCGTTGACAGTAAACAAGGCCAGTGGGTGTTCTACCAAATCAATCCTCAGTTGCCTGACTGGGCAAAATCGGTGTTGCGGGAAACATCCAATAATAATCAATTTTATGTGGCAGAAAACCGGCAAAAGCTGATCCAGATGAAAGGCCGCCCCGACCGAGCGCAAATCTGTTGTAATTCATAAAGCTGCGCAGTCGCAGTCAAGTAGATTATAGAAGGAATTTTAAATGGGTATTTTTGAACGTTATTTATCTCTCTGGGTTGGCATCTGTATCGTTGTCGGTGTCTTTTTCGGCAGTTTAGTGCCGGGAATATTTTTACAGATTGCCAAATTGGAATGGGCACATGTCAATTTAGTCGTCGCGCTTTTAATCTGGGTAATGATCTACCCGATGATGGTACAGATTGATTTCAGCTCAATAAAGGATGTTGGTAAAAAACCAAAAGGTTTAATACTCACCCTGGTCATTAACTGGCTTATCAAGCCGTTTACGATGGCGGCATTGGGATGGTTATTTTTCAAAGTATTCTTTGCTGATTGGGTTGATCCGCAGGATGCTAATCAGTATATAGCAGGGATGATACTGCTCGGCGTCGCGCCCTGCACAGCCATGGTCTTTGTCTGGAGTCAGCTGACCAAAGGCAATGCAAATTACACTCTGGTGCAGGTTTCGGTTAATGACATTATTATGGTGTTCGCCTTTGCACCGATCAGCGCTTTTCTTTTAGGGGTAAGCGATATTACTGTTCCGTGGGAAACGTTGTTACTGTCGGTGGTTCTGTATGTGCTTCTACCTTTGCTCGCAGGGATCAGCACTCGCCATTATCTTCAGCGCAACCACAGCGACGAGGGCGTCACGCGTTTTCTCGCAAAAACCAAGCCGTGGTCGATCATTGGTTTATTAGGCACCGTCGTTCTGCTGTTCGGCTTTCAGGCGCAAACTATTCTGGCTCAACCACAGACCATTTTACTGATAGCCATTCCCTTATTGATTCAAAGCTACGGTATATTTGCCATTGCTTATGCGGCGGCTAAAGCGCTCAAACTTCCCTATAACATAGCCGCACCGGCTGCTTTGATTGGCACCTCTAACTTTTTTGAATTGGCGGTCGCAGTGGCGATCTCTTTGTTTGGTTTGCACTCAGGCGCGGCATTGGCAACGGTCGTCGGAGTATTGGTCGAAGTCCCGGTAATGTTGTCCTTAGTTTATTTTGCCAATAGCACCCGTCACTTTTTTGGAGAAGCATAATGTTTGAAATTTTTACCTGGTTAGCCGACTGGCTGACTTACAATGTACTGGATCTTAGTCAAGGCAGTAAACTAGCAGATGCTGTGCACTTTTTTATTGAAGATACCACTAAGATTTTTGCTCTGCTGGTGGTGATGATCTATGTCATTGCGTTATTACGCGCATCACTGGATGTCGAAAAAGTAAGGGATTATCTGGCCGGTAAACATCGCGGCATAGGCTATCTGATGGGAGCCGGTTTTGGTGCTATTACACCGTTTTGTTCCTGCTCAAGTATCCCGGTCTTTCTAGGCTTTACCTCGGCCGGCATACCCATTGGTATTACCATGGCTTTTTTAATCACCTCTCCCCTGATCAATGAGGTAGCGATACTGTTGCTGATGGGGTTGTTGGGCTGGAAATTCACGGTCTTATATGTACTTGTCGGCATGACGGTTGGCATACTCGGCGGGTTGTTTCTCGATACTATCAAAGCTGAGCGCTGGTTACAGTCTTTTGCGGCAGAAGCGCTTAAACGCGGGCAGCAAACAACGGACTCTGGGGATGCTTTCGAGCCATCGTTAAAAAATCGCCTTTCTTTTGCAGAGCGTCATCAGTTTGCGAAATCTGAAGCGCTGGAAATATTCGCCCGAGTGTGGAAATGGGTGATTATCGGAGTTGGACTCGGTGCGGCACTGCACGGTTTTGTACCCGATGGCTGGATCACTACACACTTAGGCGCTGAGCAATGGTGGTCTGTGCCTGCGGCAGTTTTATTAGGCATCCCTCTTTATTCCAATGCAACAGGAATCATCCCGATTATGGAAAGTCTGATCAACAACGGAATGCCGATAGGGACGACTCTTGCGTTCTGTATGAGCACCGTTGCGGCGAGTTTCCCTGAATTTATTTTACTTAAACAAGTGATGCAGTGGCGGCTATTGGCAACCTTATTCGCCATGTTATTAGTCGCTTTTACATTAGTTGGTTGGATTTTTAACGCATTCACCCCTTTTTTATAGGAGAAACAAGTCAATGAAAAACTTTAAAGTATTAGGTACTGGCTGCACAAAATGCCAAAACACAGTAGCGCTGATCAAGCAGGTTGCAGAGCAGATCGGCGTAGAGATTAGTCTGGAAAAAATAGAAGATTTACCGAAAATTATGGCCTATGGCGTAATGAGTACCCCCGCTGTTGTGGTCAACGAAAAGGTTGTTCACAAAGGCAGTTTACCGTCACGGGAACAGATTGAAGCCTGGATTAAGGAGTAAAAAACCATGACCACAACTGCCCCAAAAGCACTGCCTGAAGCCACAGAATATTGCCCGACAACAAGCTGGAATAAAATACAGAGCGAAAATATTCTGCTCCTCGATGTCCGTGAAACGCAAGACAACGCACTGCTTCGTTTTGATGTGCCCAATTATTTACACATTCCGTTTTCCGAATTGGAACAACGATATTCTGAAGTACCGCTGGATATTCCGGTCATTGTGGCTTGTTTATCGGGTGATCGCAGTTTAAAAGCGACCTATTATCTGATGTTTCAAGGCTATCGGAATGTTGCAAATATGAAGTTTGGCCTGACCCGCTGGGTCGCAAAAGGATTTCCGATCATCGGCGATCCGGACAGCATTCAACAAAGCGTTTCAGACAGTTGCTGCACACCGGCAACTTCGCAAGGTTGCTGTTAAAAACCACAGAAACGCATCGCCTGTTTTATAGGTGATGCGTTTGTCTCTCTGAAGTCGCTATTATCTGCGGCCAAACTCTTCGTA
>JBATHQ010000214.1:0-1994 GCA_049667005.1 Psychromonas sp. | reverse complement strand
GTTAAACAGACCTTACGCGCTTGTAAGCGGGCGATTAAAGACGCCGAAATAACGGTCGATGAAATAGCCGAAGTCGTGATGGTGGGCGGCTCTACGCGTGTCCCATTAGTGCGTGAGCAGGTTGCTGGTTTCTTTAAAAAAGAGCTATTAACCGGGATTGATCCGGATAAAGTTGTGGCGATTGGCGCCGCTATTCAGGCGGATATTATAGTCGGCAATAAACCCGATTCAGAAATGTTATTACTGGATGTATTGCCCCTCTCATTGGGCTTAGAGACAATGGGCGAATTAGTTGAAAAAGTGATCCCCCGTAATACCACCATTCCTGTTGCCCGTGCTCAGGAGTTTACGACCTTTAAAGATGGTCAAACGGCAATGTTAATCCATGTGCTGCAGGGCGAGCGGGAGATGGTTGCTGATTGTCGTTCTTTAGCGCGTTTTGTACTTACCGATATTCCGCCAATGGCCGCGGGAGCTGCGCATATTCGTGTCACTTTCCAGGTTGATGCCGATGGATTATTAAGCGTAAATGCGATGGAAAAATCTTCCGGTGTGCATGCGGCGATAGAAGTCAAACCATCCTATGGTTTAAGCGATCAGCAGGTGATGGATATGCTTACAGATTCGATGACCTTTGCCGAAAAAGATATTCAGGCGCGTATGTTGATCGAACAACAAGTTGAAGTGAAACGAGTTATCGAAAACCTTGAAGCGGCCCTTGATAAAGACGGCACGGAGTTGCTTGAACCTGAAGAGTATCAAGTCATCAGAGACAATATCGCCAAGCTTGCTGAAATTGGTAAGGGTAATGATGTGAATGCAATCAAAGAAGCGCTTGAGGCGATTGATAAGTTAACCGACCATTACGCTTCTTTACGTATGGACGCATCCATCAAAAAAGCATTAACTGGTCAGTCAGTTGATCAAATTTAACACTAATGTTAATGAGCCGACATTAATTTGGTTAATCAAATTTAACGCTGATGTTAACTAGCCTAGATTAATTCGGTTGATCAAATTTAACACTAATGTTAATTAGTCGACATTAATGCTGTTGGTCAAATTTAACACGTAGCAATAAACATAATTACTTTAAAAGAAAGAAGGTACGATTAAGATGCCACAAATAATATTTTTACCCCATGCAGAGTTATGCCCGGAAGGTTTGGTCGCGGAAGCCGACGAAGGAGAAACAATTCTTGATGTTGCTTTAAAGAACCATATCCATATTGAACATGCCTGTGAAAAATCTTGTGCATGCACGACTTGTCATGTCATTGTTCGCGAAGGATTTGATTCTCTTGAAGAAAGTGATGAATTAGAAGATGATATGCTGGATAAAGCATGGGGACTTGAACCTGAATCCCGCTTAGGCTGCCAGGCATGTGTCACGACTGAAAATTTAGTCGTTGAAATTCCTAAATACACGGTTAATATTGTTTCAGAAAATCATTAATCCGCTGAATAGGGTTACAATCAATTAATAGCAGTTCCATTAATTAGCAAATTATAAGAAGGAGCAGAGTATGACCTTAAAATGGATCGACTCCCAAGAGCTGGCTTTGGCGTTAATTGATAATTTCCCGGATCAAGATCCGCAACAAGTCCGTTTTACAGACCTGCGCGAGTGGATTATAGGGCTCGATGATTTTGATGATGATCCTAACCACTGTAGTGAACGGATTTTGGAAGCAGTCCAACAATGCTGGATTGACGAAGTTTAATGTTATATTTTATGTAAACGCAAGCCTCGGCTTGCGTTTTTGTTTTTTGAAAAGGGGATGAGATGAGTAATGTTTTTTTAGTTTCGTTAAGTTTTGAAAGTGCATCGGAGGCGTGGGGAAAGTCTGCGCTGCTGAGTTTTACTGAAGGCCATGCAACTGTCCATTTAAATAGGGACAAACCCTTATTTCAGCAAGTGCAGTCAGCGGCGCGTCGCTTAGATGGAATGGCACTTGAGCGAATTCAATTAACCGGTGAACTCTGGGATATGG
>JBATHQ010000213.1:0-5876 GCA_049667005.1 Psychromonas sp. | reverse complement strand
GGAGCTAGGTGTCATTGCCGAGAAAGATTTACTGCCTGAATTAGACAGCGGCAAGCTAATTCAGGAGGAGATGGTAGTCTGTATGGCGGCAGATCATCCCCTGGCAGCTAAGAAACAGATAGAATATCGGGACTTTCTGGAACATGAACTGGTGCTCTTTGGTAAAAGTTATTTTCACTATGCATTGATTAAAAAAATCAGTGGTCAGGAGACATTAAGCCCGAAAATCGCCTTCACCAGCAACCTTCTGCCCCTGATAAAATCGATTATCCGCAAAGGTTTCGCTATCTCCGCAATGTGGCAGGTGGCTATTCAGGATGATGATCAGATAGTGACCCGCCCCTTTGTCGAGCCATTTTGTATCGATCTCTGCCTCGCCTGGCGACGCGACAGCTATTTGTCCAGAGCCAATCAGGTGTTTCGTGATTTTATATTGCAGGAAGTAAAAAATCGTTAGAGCCTGTTGATCTTTTGCGCCTGCTCTTTAAAAAAACAGCAGATCAGTTAACTTGCCTCCGGCACAGCCGAAGGCTTATTTGATATTAATCAGCCCCACCATGCCCGCTTCTTTATGTCCCGGAATGGCACAGATCATTTCGATATCAGCGCCTGTTTGTACGGGCACAAAATACCATTCGACCGAAGCGTGAGGACCGACTTCAATTTCACTGATATGACCTTTAATTTCCGCCAGTAAATCTCCTTTTTCACTAAGTAGTTCAACTTTACGGGTGAATATTTTTTCAACAAACTCGACGGCTTCTAATTCATGGTTAATTGCATCTGTATTGACTAAAACAAGTTTATACGCCTGTCCTGTAACCAAATTAAGTTCCTTGGGTAAAAAATACATCCCCTTTGCATTGCTGCCCATTTCTAATTTAAGGGTAATGATATTGGCGCGGCTTAAATCGCCTTCTGCCAATGTAAAGGGAGCATAGACTAATACTAATGCCAACGATAAGATTTTTAATACTGTTTTCATCATAATTTCCTTAGATCATGATTAAAATTCGCTAACAGATTTATTGATAACTCACCCTTAACTCTAGTCAACATTTGATAATTCACCTGCTGCCTCTTACCTGAAAATAAAAAAAACCGGCATTTACGCGCCGGTTTTCTTTACTAAAAAAAGTTTGATTTATGCTGTCTGCAGCAGTTCCTCTGGTTTTAGGAAAGCATACATTAACCCGCAAAGGAGACTGCCGGCGGTAATGGCGACCAGATACATCGCGACATTGCCAACCGCACCAGGAATAGCCAGTACAAACAGACCACCATGGGGAGCCATCAGGTAACACCCGAAGAACATAGACAATGCACCTGCTAATGCCCCGCCTGCTATAGTTGAGGGGATGACGCGCATTGGATCACGCGCTGCAAACGGAATAGCACCTTCGGAGATAAAACACAACCCGAGAAGAAAAGAGGCTTTTCCCGCTTCCTGCTCGGCCAGGTTAAACTTTCTGCGCGCTGCAAAGGTCGCGATTCCCATACCGATAGCGGGAACCATACCGGCGGCCATAATCGCGGCCATTGGAGCGTAAGATTGTGAAGCTAATAAACCGACGCCAAAAGTATAGGCTGCTTTATTAACCGGACCGCCAAGATCAAAACCTTGCATCGCACCCAGAATAAGGCCTAGAAAAATAGCATTAGTTGAGGTCATGCTGGATAGGAAGTTTGTTAACCCCTGCATAATTGCGGACATTGGTGCCCCTACCACATAGATCATCAATAAGCCGGTGATCAACGACGCAAATAAGGGAATAATCAAGATAGGTTTTAATGCTTCCATACTCTTTGGCAGCAGCACTTTTTCCGCTATATACTTAGCAGCGTAACCGGCAATAAAACCGGCAACGATCCCGCCTAAAAATCCTGTACCGCTGCTGCTGGCAAGCATCCCACCGATAAGCCCCGGTGCCAATCCGGGTCTGTCTGCTATTGAGAAAGCAATAAATCCGGCTAAAACAGGTACCATCAAAGCAAATGCAGATTTACCCCCTATTTCCATTAAGGCAGCAGCAAGCGTCCCCGGTTCTTTGAAAGCTTCAATACCAAAGACAAAAGAAAGCGCAATACATAAACCGCCCGCGACCACCAGGGGCAGCATATGGGAAACCCCGGTCATCAGATGTTTATACAATCCTCCCAGTGCCACTTTCCCACCTTGGTTATTCCCGTGGCGCGTATTGTTATTCACATAAATTTGCTCGCAGGCCAATGCGTTATCCATTTCCTGGGCGGTTTTTTTAAGTGCTTTGCCGGTACTGGTTTTATAGACTTTTTTACCAGAAAAACGCGCCAAATCTAATTCGATATCTGCAGCAATAATAACCACATCAGCTTGTTCTATCTCTTCTGTCGTTAAAGTGTTCTTGGCGCCAACGGATCCTCGGGTCTCAACCTTAATCCAGTCGCCGCGTTTTTGCGCTTCTAATTCCAGCGCTTCTGCCGCCATGAAGGTATGCGCCACTCCGGTAGGACAGGCTGTTATCGCAACAATACGTTTACTCATAATCGGGTACCTTTATTTTGTTGTGGGAGTTAACTCTCCAGTGATGCCACCTTTAGGCAACACTGAAAAGAGGGATTCAATTAAAATCAGCTTCTAGAATATTTTGCTGCTTGTTCAAACAACTCTGGGCTGGGGCGGATACCGGTATACAGGGCAAATTGCTCTACCGCCTGCAATGCAAAAACTTCACTGCCGGTGATCACTGTTTTTCCTTTTGATTTTGCATAACGGATCAATGGGGTAATTGCTGGCAGCGCAACAACATCAAAGATAATCTGTGCATTATCCACTTCACTTTCAGTATAAGAGAGCGCGTTTTCATCCGGGCCTCCGGACATGCCAATCGGTGTTGCGTTAATCAGCAGATCGGCCTGCAGACCTTGTGTATCGGGGACCCACTGATAACCACAGAGTTCCGCTAATTTCTTACCCGTGTCTTCATCAATGGCAACGATGTAACCGTTAGAAAAACCGGCATCTTTTAGCGCACAGGCCACGGCTTTTGCCATACCGCCACTGCCTTTTAATGCAAAGACGAGATCTTTGTTCACCTGGTATTGTGCTAACAAAGTAGCGATGGCAATGTAGTCAGTGTTATAGGCTTTAAGGTAGCCATCGTCATTGACTATGGTATTCACTGAATTGATTGCTTTTGCTGACGGATCTAATTCATCCACCAGTGCGATAACCTCTTCTTTGAATGGCATAGATATTGCGCAGCCGCGAATACCAAGGGCTCTTACCCCGCCAATAGCGGCTGTTAAATCCTTGGTTGTAAAAGCTTTGTACAAATAATCCAAGTCAAGCGCCTGATATAAATAATTGTGGAAACGGGTACCAAAATTACTCGGTCTGGCGGCGAGGGACATACATATTTTGGTGTCTTTATTGATTACTTTAGTCATGATAGGTACTCCTTAAATAATGTCGTTCGCGCTTTCATTGCAACTGGCTGATACTCGGCGGTGTTCGGCAAATTGATCAGCTTAATGATGCAAAGTTTAGCGCTATAGCTTGCTGTCGAAATAATAATGCACTAAATTGAGGTAATTAAAAATTGCTGTCTTTTCGAAAAAGGAGTTCCTCTTTTATGCATTCTCAACGTCTGGAGCAACAGTACCTGAAACTGCTGCATCGCCATGGTTTTCGGCCGCTGGATATTACCCTGCAGGAGCTCGCCGATCAGCTCTACTGCAGTAAACGCCATATGCGCAATCTATTATTGAAAATGCAGCAGCAAGGCTGGATCTCCTGGCAGGCGCAGACCGGACGGGGAAAGCGTTCTGCTTTGCAGTTATTAAAAAATGAACAGCATTTACTCAGAGACAAAGCCGATCAGCTCCTGGAATCAGGGCGTTTTGCCGATGCGGTTAAGCTGCTTGGTGAAGAGAAATATCTGATTGCACCGCTCCTTAAAGGGCGGCTGGGTTTTACTATCCGTTCCGATCAGCAGGTGCTGCGGGTACCCTATTACCGGCCAATGCTTAACTTATATCCGGGCACCCCGTTACGTCGTTCGGAACACCATTTGCTGCGCCAAATTTTTAATGGACTGACACGCATAAAAGAGGAAAAGGGGGAAGTCGAGCCTTGTTTAGCACACCACTGGCGGCAATTAGATCCACTGCATTGGCGTTTTTATCTGCGCCCGGCGGTGCAGTTTCACGATGGTAAAGAGCTTAATGCAAATGATGTGGTTGTCTCGCTGACCCGTGCGGCAAAACTTCCTCTTTTTTCTCATCTGCAAAACGTGCAGGCCGCGGGGCCGCTGATCGTTGAGTTCACTCTATCGGAGCCGGATCCGTTATTCCCCACGCTACTGGCCAGCCTGTCAGCCCTTATTCTGCCAGCTGATCATACAGATCGATCTAATTTCTGCTCTTTTCCCGTTGGCACCGGCCCTTATCGGGTGGTCGATAATGATCAATGGCATCTGCGCCTTAAAGCCTTTGATGGTTATTTTGGCCTGCGCGCTTTGTTAGACGAAGTAGAAGTACTGATGTGGCCGGATCTGGCTAATATCCCTGATTATGGCGCTCAGCAAATGCCGGGCAATTCACCGGCTTCTGCCCCAACAAGTGCCAACACAACCATTAATAGCGGCAGCGCAACGTGGCTGAGTTCAAGTATTAGTGATAGAGAGTATGCATCCGGTATCGCCTCAGGTATTACTGGTCGCACTTCGGATCTATTTAAGGAGATGTTTTTAGAAAAAGGCGGTTATTTTTTACTCTGTAACAGCCGCTCGCCGCACTGGCAATCATTAGAGCGACGCCGTTGGTTGCATGAATTGCTTAATCCTTATCTTATTGCTCAGCACATAAGCGCATCGATCCGCCATTTATGGGTTCCTGCCGCAAGTGTTTTACCGGAATGGTGTCACTGTATAGAACCATGCATACCTGAGAGTCCTTTTAAAACTGCAGGCTCTCATCAGGAGCCTAGAGCCACACTTCGTTTGGCCTATCATCAACAGCATCCCGAATTCCCGATGCTGGCTGAAGTTATGAAAGAGATATTAGCACGCGAGAATATAGAACTGGTTGTGTTAGAGCTCGATTATCAGGAGTGGGCATGGGGCGATGCTGATGCCGATTTTTGGTTAGGCACCGTTAACTTTCCCGTACCCGAGACCTGGCATGTTGGTGCCTGGCTGCTCGGAAGCAGGTTACTTCGCCAGTCGATCACCGGCGGAGATACGCAGCAACTGTCGCTGCTGCATCAAGCCTGGCGTGCTGGTGAGCTAGATACGCAAGTGCTGGTTTGGCAAGTGATACAGTCAGGCTGGCTGCAGCCGCTATTCCACCATTGGATGCGCTTAAAAGGACCGGAACAGGCGCAGGGGATCCGGTTGAATAATTTAGGTTGGTTTGACTTTCAATCCACCTGGCTGGAACCAGCAGAAACTTAATATGCGAGACAGCTTTTCGGTCATTCCAATATTGATAAGAAATACCCTGCGCTTAATTAAAAGGACAAAACTTACGTAAGAAATATGAAAAAGAGCAAGATCTTTGCTTGGGCAATAGCAGGCGAGTGTGATTGAAAAAACAGTTGACACAGTTATCGTTAATTTTAACCAGCAGGATTGATTAGCTATTTACTGGGATTGCTACCAGGTTGTAATCTGATTTTATTACGACAAAAAACCGGCTCATTTCTGAGCACGGTTTTATTACTGTTTTCATCTTTCAGGTGGCAGGACGTTAAAGCATCTTACGCACGCTTTCGTCGGGAATAAACGGCACTTCTAATTCACTCAAAGATTTGTATTCAAACTTTTTGTGAATAGCGTCAATCCATTTTTTAGCTCTGGGCAGTAATTGTCGATCGTCCGACTGCATTCTGCCGC
>JBATHQ010000212.1:0-8341 GCA_049667005.1 Psychromonas sp. | reverse complement strand
TTAATGCGCTGCAAACAGTACCGTTGCGCGTCTAATTGCTTTGCATTATTAACTATTTTAATAGCTCTGGCGTTTTCAGCTTAAGCTTAGTTGCCGATTTGGATGATCTAATTTTAGTTGAAATATTATCATTCGATGGGCTCTGCTTTAATTATTTGCTCATGCTGTATTGCTTTATCAATTTTCTGTAAGGAAATTCTAACCTCGTCACTTATTGTAATTATTCTTTGTGTTGTGGGTGAAGTTATTCTGCACAATCAACCGATAAAGCAGTAGAGAAGAGCGACAAACTCAGCCCAAAGGATTCGGCTAAAAGCGCTTTACTTTTTGTGGCGAGGTATTTACTTAGAATGACAGCGACCGCTAGCCGTTTCAGGTTGGTTACGTTGATGGTAACCAACCAGCTGCGCCGATCATTAGAGGGTTACGGACTACTTTAAAATACACATCCAAAGCTAAAGGGGCTAGATACCCAGAGCTTGACCACCACCGATTTGAATAGTTTCAGCGGTAATAAACGATGCGTCTTTGCTGACTAGGAAAGAGATAACAGATGCCACCTCCTCAGGTTGTCCAAGACGACCAAGCATGATGCTATCTTTCCAGGAAGCAAATACTTCCGGTTTAGTTTCTTTGATTTGTGCGTGGAATGGCGTATCGATAGTACCCGGAGATACTGCGTTTACGCGAATTCCAGCAGGTGCTAACTCTTTAGCAAGCGCGCGGGTTAGCGTATGAACAGCCGCTTTTGAGGTGCCGTAGATACCCGCACCCGGGCCGCCTGCATTCCAAGCTGCATTTGATGTAAAGTTAACGATTGAAGCCCCTTGCGCTTTTTTCAAAAATGGAATCGCCGCACGAGAAACAAAAAAAGCACTGTCAAAGTTAAGCGCCATTACAAAGCGGAAAAACTCAGTCGTCATCTCTTCAATTGAGCTACGACCGCCAAGGCCACCTGCGTTGTTTACAACAACATCGATTTTACCGTATTTTTCACCGATAGCAGTCACGTTTTCAGTAACCGCTTTATCGTCAGTGACGTCAAAACCGTAGTAATCAGCTTCGATACCCGCTTCTTTAAGCTCGGCCACACGTTTAGCACCTTGCTCGTCTTCGATACCGTTAAGCACAACGATATAGCCATCTTCACCAAGACGTTTAGCAACTTGAAAACCGATACCACCCGTTGCGCCAGAGATAAATGCAATTTTTTTAGACATCTTTTATTATCCTTGAATCGTTAATTGTTATACCAATAGCGTTAAAGAAAAGATCAATGTCACAGGATAAATTAATCCTAACCGCGGATTGCAGGCGTTAGCATTGATTTTATCAAGCGGCATTAATCCCCCTATTCGATATTTTGGCATTAAACATCAGGTTACCTGATAAATTATCAAGCACCGAACTCTTGGTGTTATTATAATACAAATGTAAGGGTTTAAAAGTGATCCCACGCACTTTTTACACAGCAAAGTAAAAAGTGTTCCTGATGTCACTTATTAGGTAGCAAAATCCCGCTTTTTGTTACAATTCGCTAACCATGCGGCGGTTTTATGGATTAATGCCGTTGTTGATATTAATACCTAGATTTGCCAATGTGGCATAACCAAGTTGTCGAATTGCAGCGGCATTATCAAGCAGTAAGGCTTGTCGGGTAAACTCTTCTGCGTCGGCCATGGAAAGTGAGCGGATGAGCCATTTAATTAACGGTAATTTAGACGAACTTAGGCTTACTCTGCGCACCCCAAGTCCCATTAACAGCATTACGGCAACCGGATCCGAAGCCATTTCGCCGCATAAGCTTAGCGGAAGAGTGTAATGTTCAGCGATCTGGGTAATGCGTTTCAATTCATGAATAACGGCCGGATGCAGCGAGTCAAATAATTTACCAACAAAGGGGTTATTCCTATCCGTTGCCAATAGATATTGTGATAAATCGTTTGAACCGATAGAAATAAAATCTATTTTCTTATGCCAGAATTGCAGTAGTGGAATAACAGCGGGCACTTCAACCATTATGCCTATTTTGGGACGATCAAAGACGACACCCTCCTCCGTTAACTGCATGCAAGCCATATCGACAAGCTCGAGGCATTTGTCTAATTCCGATGTTGTGCTTAGCATCGGCAGCAGGATATGGATATTTTTATGTCCTTGTGCAGCGCGGATAATTGCGCGCAACTGGGTCATCATTAATTGTAAATTATCCAGTGTAAAGCGCACGCCCCGCCAACCTAATGCGGGATTCTCCTCTTCGATAACAGGGAGATAAGGTAGCGGTTTATCTCCCCCCACATCTAAGGTACGAATATAAACAGGTTTGCCGGCATAGGCCTTAATAACCTGCTGATAGACCTGAATCTGATCTTCTTCTGAAGGCAGGCTATTACGGATCATAAAGGGAATTTCAGTACGAAAAAGGCCGATACCATCAGCCCCGTGACGCACTCCCGGCATAATATCTGCCTGCAGGCCTGAATTGGCAAATAACTCGACGCGCACGCCGTCAGATGTGATCGCCGGTTTGTCATTTAGCGTCTGTAATTTCTGATCAATGTTTAACTGACTGCCTGCCAGGATTTTATACTCTCTGAGTACGGGTTTGGAAGGGTTACGAATAATCTGCCCTATATTACCGTCAACTATCACCTGTTCACCACTTTTCAATCCTTTCACCTCACCGATGCCCATTACGGCGGGAATACCTAACGCGTTAGCAAATACGGCTATATGTGACAATGCGGCGCCGGAAAAGCAGACAATAGCGACGAGTTGATCTGCCGGCAGGCTGATAATATCGGAAACACTTATCTGGTTACCGATCAATACAATCGGAGTACCGCGCTCGAGCTCAGGCAGCGAAACATTTTTGCCTAACCAAACTTGATAGAGTTTATCGCCCAGACAATCCATATCATCACGTCGCGCCCGAAGATAAGGATCGCTCATACTTTGGAATATCTCTGAAAAATAACGTACAGTATGCTTGATTGCAGTGATCAAACTTAAGCCACTGCCAAGATAGCCCTCGACTTTATCTGCAAAAGTACGATCCGCGAGCAGTACCTGATAAATATCAACAATTGAAGCAAAGCTCTCGCCCAAATTCTTTTCAACGGCGTCGCGCTCTCTCTGCATTTCGCTGGCAACTGCCGTTTTCAGTTCTCGCCACTGTGCCAGTTCATGGCTCGAATCTTGTGCATGTGAATCAGGAAAATCCATCAGACATTCAGATTTAACCAGTTGAATTTTTCCGATAGCAGTGCCTGATGCTCCGCTAAGCCCCTTGGAACGCAGATTGTATTTGGAAAGCACGCCTTTTTCTTGGGGTATGGCAGACACTAATAGCGCGAGATGCGATGCCAGCGTTGAAACAAAAGCCTCTTGCTCTTGCCCTAATAGCTCCGACTTACGGCTTTGCACCACCAATACACCAATAACCTCACCGCGATCAACTAATGGGGTGCCGCAAAAACTGTGGAATGCCTGCTCCTCGGATTTGCGAACAAAATAGTATTCAGGACGTTCAGCGGGCTCTATTATATTCAGGGTATGCTGGGATTGGGCGACGAGACCAACCAAGCCCATATGTTGCGGAATAATTATTGGATGCCGATTCGATAGTCCATGTGTTGCCAGTAGCGCCATATCATTATTGGCGTTGCGCCTGTAGATGCTGCAAACGTCAACATTAATGACCTCTTTAATCGCACTGACTACCAACTGGATCTGCTCATTAGGACTTTTTGCCAAAGATGCCTTGTGGGTAATACGAGTCAGTTCAAACATGAAATTATTCAAAACCAGGAGACTCCAAATTCAAATTTATTTTATCTATCTGTCACGAAATTCAAACAACTTTGGTTAATCAATAAGTTGTTAATTATGCACAGTTTTTGCCGAACAGCATAAAGTCTCACTAAGCAAAGTCACCAAAAAAGCCTTACTTAAGTGATGATATTAGTTATCTCCTAGCAAGCAATTTAACAATACCAAGCCATTATTTAACAGCAATTATTAACTCGGCTAGCTATTAATGGTTCTGATCTAAATCAAATTTTAGTCATCAATAGGAAATGACATTTAAAATGACAATGATACTGATTTACATTTAACCTTATTTATTTATGTAGACTCCCCCTATGCTCACTGCAGTTTACTTCTAACCAAATAAGTTGCCGCCGTTAAACTGACAACAGCCACAATTAACATAGGGATTAGATGTTCAATAATGACGTCGATCGGTGTCGCTTTTAAAAAGGTGCCCTGCACAATAATAAGGTAATGCGTTAACGGTACCCAATTTGCCACTTGCTGTAAAACATCGGGCATATTCGCAACCGGTGTTGCAAATCCGGATAATAGAATAAGTGGGACGGCAAGCGCAAAACACCCTAAAATTGCCTGTTGCTGTGTATTTGATACAGCAGAAAAACATAAACCGACTGCGGATATAGATAACATAAAAGCAAATAATGCCACCTCTAATAAAAAAAGAGACCCGACGAAAGGCACTGAAAAAATGACCACACCAGCCGTTATCATTAAATTCCCCAATACCATACCGATCACAATAGGCGGCAATATTTTTGCAAAAATAATTTCACCACTGCTTGCCGGTGAAACAAGTAGTTGATCAAAAGTGCCTAACTCCCTCTCTCTGGCAATACTTAACCCGGTTAACAGCAAAGAAATAATCATCGCTAACACACCCGATAAACTCGGTACGACATACCATTTATAAGAAAGATTAGGGTTAAACCAGTGCCGCTCGATTACCGGTGAAATAGTGTCTGACAAGAATACTTTTTCTGCCATAAATTGATTGCTAATCTGTTGAATATAACCCATCGCAATTTGTGCTGCATTGGCCCGTCTTCCATCGGATATAACTTGTAATGTCGGTAATTGCTTTTGTGCCAATTGCGCTGAAAAATTCTCTGGAATAGTGACGGCTAATATGGCTTTTCGTTGGTCTAATGTGCTCTTTAATTCCTGCTGACTATAAATAGGAATAATTTTTTTTACCATGTAGGAGTGAGATAATTTATCAATATAGGGTTGTGAGTAAGCGCCGACATCCTGATTAAAGACAGCGATGGTTGCATTATCCACTTCTAAGGTAATGGCATAAGAGAAGATAAATAGTTGAGCCAGAGGTGGCCCAATTAAAATAATACGCGTTTTGGAATCTCTAAGAATACTTAAAAATTCTTTAATAATTTGTGCAAAAAGTATACTAGACATGATTTTCTCTTTTCAAATTCGATTTAAAACAGGTCAATTTTCAAACAAAGCTACTCTAAACTTTTATGCGTTTTTTTAAAGGCTATCGCAAATAGAACAACGCCTATTAATAACATTGCCCCTATATCGGGTAAAAACAGTTCCCATACATCGCCCGTTAAAAATACAGCCTGAATGCTGGTAATAAAATATTTCACAGCCAGAACATGAGTAAGCCATTGAATAGGAAGCGGCATTGAATCTATTTCAAATAAAAATCCGGATAATAAAAATGCCGGTAAAAAGGCAGACAAGAGTGCTGACATGGAGGCAATAAATTGATTTTTTGCCAGAGTAGAAATAAGTAAACCTTGTGCTAACGCAGGGATCATAAAGGCCGCGGAGATACAAATTAAAGCAAACCAGGATCCTCTAAAAGGCACCTGAAAAGCCCATTGAGCCAATATTGCCGAGATCAGTGTTGCTATCATTCCAAGGATAAAATAGGGAATAAGTTTGCCCAATAAAATTTCACTGATGCTTGTTGGTGTTGAAAGTAGCGCTTCCATCGTTCCTCGCTCCCACTCTCGAGCAATCACCAAAGCGGTTAGCATTGTCCCGATCATGGTCATCACAATACCAATGGCACCGGGTACAAGAAACTTCCTACTTTCAATTTCAGGGTTATACCAAACACGACTGCTTATCGGCATTTGAGTCGATTGTGAATTAGTATCTGCGAGCCAACTCTGCACCACCCCTTTTGTATAGTTTGTGACAAAATTAGCGGTATTCGGTTGTGATCCATCGGTGATTACCTGTATCAGTCCGTCATATTCTTGTTTTACTAAACGCGTTTTAAAATCAACCGGGATAACCACAAAACCATCGATCATCTCATCGATTAACATTGTCTCAACCGCTGCGCGATCTCTTGCGCTATAGACTTTAAAGTAACGGCTACCCTTAAAAGAACTGTAGATCGAATTGGCTTCCTGGCTATCGGATAACTGCACAATACCAATAGGAACTTGTTTGATATCTAAAGAAACAGCGGTGGCAAATAAAAACAGTAATACAACAGGCAAAATAAAAGCGATAATTATGGCCGAGGGATCGCGCATAATCTGCAGTGCTTCTTTATAAATTAAGGCTGTTAAACGCCGTCCGTTTATTGCCTGGCTCATTGACTAACCTCCTGCTTGTTACGCTCGGCTTCATTGCGTTTAATTAGGCTAATAAAGGCTTCTTCCATATCGATGGTCTGCCCTTTTTCTGCCACGCTTTGCTTTAATTTTTCGGGCGTATCCAAGGCGATAAGTTGCGCACGATACATCAGCGCAATACGATCGCAATATTCTGCTTCATCCATAAAGTGCGTGGTCACCATAATGGTCATCCCCTTAGCTGCAAATGCTTTAATATGCATCCAAAATTCGCGCCGCGTTAAGGGATCTACACCAGATGTTGGCTCATCTAAAAAAAGGACGGCGGGTCGATGCATCAACGCGCAGGCGAGTGCCAATCGCTGTTTATAACCAAGCGATAGGGCGTCAGGAGAACTATCTAAAAAAGGTTGAAGATGGAATGTTTCTATCATCTCATTGATCCTATCTTTTCTCTCTTTACCTTTTAAACCATACACTCCAGAAGAAAAATTGAGGTTTTGTTGTACTGAAAGCAGGTTATATAAAGAAAATTTCTGCGCCATATAACCAAGATGCAACTTAGCCTGCTTAGCAGCATGGGCTAATTCTAAACCGACCACTTTTGCGCTTCCTTCGCTAACCGAAAGTAAGCCACAGAGCATTTTAAAGGTGGTGGACTTGCCCGCACCATTAGGGCCTAAAAGGCCAAAAATTTCGCCCTGTTTTACGGAAAAACTGACATCATCCGTTGCGCTAAAATTGCCAAATTTTTTGCTTAAATGAGTGCATTCCACCATAGTCGCCCGTGGGTCGCCGTCATCTGCTTTTTCGACTTGAAGGTGTGGGAATTTTATTTCCGGCATTCTGTCGGCTATTTCAGAATGAGTCATTGAAAAACCACCAAGAAGCTCTATAAAAGCATCTTCAAATCGGGATTTTTTATAGCGTGCCATCAACGCTTGTGGTGTCCCCTGATATAAAAACTTACCTGCGTCCATCAGCAGGACTGTCTCACACTGCTGAGCTTCGTCCATATAGGCGGTTGCCCAGACAACCGCCATGCCATCATCAGTCAATGCCTGTACCATGGCCCACAAATCCTGACGACTGACAGGATCAACTCCGACACCGGGTTCATCTAAAAGAAGCAGTTTTGGCCTTGCCATTAATGCACATGCCAAACCTAATTTCTGCTTCATACCGCCAGACAGATTTCCAGCTAAACGCTGAACAAAAGGTGCCAATTTGGTAAATTCTAATAATTCAGCAAATAAAGCTTTGTGATGATCGCTATCTATCCCTCGCAACTGTGCATAAAGACGCATATTTTCCATAACACTTAAGTCTTCATACAGACCAAAACGTTGCGGCATATAACCGACGAGTTCAGAAATATCATCTTGTTGATTGCTTGATTTTATACTAATACTACCCGAAGTTGGCTGCATCAGGTTGGCCAACAGTCGCATTAGCGTTGTTTTACCCGCCCCATCAGGACCGACTAACCCGGTTAGTTTCCCCGCTTCAATTTGCGCATTAATATTATCGACGGCAAGCACTTTTGAAAAATGTTTGCTGACAGATTGAATATCTGCAACGATCGATTTACTCATCATCATTGCTTATTTTATGGAGTTTAATGGTCACTGGTTGACCTTGATTTAAACCTACATCTTCGCCATCAACTAAGATCCGCAAGCGATACACGAGATCAGTACGCAATGAAGCCGTTTCCACTGTTTTAGGTGTAAATTCTGCTGTTCCCGAAATAAAACCGATATGTCCTTGATAAGCGGCTTCTCTACTATCGCTATAGATTTCCACTTGTTGACCGAGAGAAATATTGCCCAATAAAGATTCACTGACATAGGCGCGAATATAAACAGGTGTGCGTACTGAAAGTGATAACACGGGTACATTGACTCCGACAATAGAACCGGGTTCTAAAATACGCGTCTGAACAA
>JBATHQ010000211.1:0-3285 GCA_049667005.1 Psychromonas sp. | reverse complement strand
GCACTGGTTATCCGTAATAGCAGCCGTTCAGGTGGTGTTGATGGCTGTATTACCAGTTTAGGCATCTGCATGGGACTGTTTGTCCACGCGACCTTCTCCGCCGTGGGTATTTCAGCAATCTTGCTGCAATCGGCAGAATTATTTCACATCATAAAATGGATTGGAGCTGCTTATTTAATCTGGTTGGGTTTCAATAGCCTTAAAAGCACATTTAAAGGCTCTGCGGGTATCAATATAACAACCGGTCAAAATGGCAGTCTGGATGTTAAACGTTCACTGCGTGAGGGTTTTTTATCCAATGTACTCAACCCTAAAACAGCCATTTTTTATCTGGCGTTTTTACCCCAGTTTATCGATCCAAACTACTCTCCGTTCGTGCAATCATTAACCATGGCGGGTATCCACTTTTTAATCGCGATGGTCTGGCAGTGCTCTTTAGCAGGCGCGATTAACTCCGCCAAAAAACTATTGAAAAGCGCACCAATTATGTCATGGATGGAAGGCGTCACGGGCATGGTTCTGATTATATTAGGCGGGAAACTACTGTTGGATGATGCGCCTGTTTAATCAATGTAGCGCCCCCTCCTTCTCCCTTCAATGTGCTGACTGTGCACATTGAAGGAAATATTATCTATTTCCTTATCGTTACACTCGTTTTCTCCCAACCGCGCGTGAGTAGCTATCTCGCTTTTCCCGGTAACGAGTTTCAATAGCCAACGCTTGCTTTCTCCCTAGTACCCTTGATATGGTGGTATCTCAATGTTCGTAGGTAAAGCACTGGACATCACTCTGCGCTGCTAACTCAGAGACTCTTGATTAAATACCCAAAGCCAGAAATGTATAGCGATGCGATTTTAGCTTCTAATTTCTATTACCTATTTTGATTGATTTTGTCGTTTTTAAGCTCATTTACTGAGTTTTATTTTATTGCAAAACTGATAGAAGGTGATGCTCGCATTTTCCCGTTTGCGAGCGTAAATGCTATCTCGATTTCGCCTCAAACAACTTATAAACCGATGAACAACTAACTTAAGCACTGCAAATGCAATTCTTCAGTTTATAAAAAGGTTTGGGGATCCCCAACTTTTTTACAGTTAAACGTAATCAAGTGTTCATGCTGATCGTCTTCACTTCACAACGTACTCGTAAAAAAACATGCCCAGACGGTCACATTTCAGATAGCCTTTATAGGCCGTCTGCAGCTACCTGGGCAGCTCGTTTCCTTGCTGCGCCAGTGGTCAAGAAACTGTGGATAGTGCTTTTAAATCATTTGCTAAAGAAGAAGGAACTCTTATTTATACCGTTCATATTGTGACGTATCTTCCCTCTAACTTCCTTTGCCACATGCATAATGCAGCCGTATCGGGTCTGATTAATCAGATCGATGGTTGGTAAGCCATCCAAGGTGCAATCATCAATCAGCTTTAGGAGCTTGGGGTGCCTTCGGTGCCATTTTAGTCTTTTTCACACAATTTTCACCAGTACATAAATGTGTCCGCAAATCAAAGGTAACTTGCTTCGTTTTATAGATGACCTGACTATTTTTTGCGTGCAATTCAACATAAAGCGTATGTTTCCCCTTATCGATGCCAGTTAATTCAATTGATATGTCATTGTAACTGTCCCTTAGTGCTGTGCCATCAAGGAAGATAATCAGTTTATCCTCAGGCATCAACTCTGGCACAACATCGATTAGCAGAGAAAGTTCACCGGAATTACTCCAAATCGTAGCTTCATTTATGGGCGCAACTAATTCAAATGTAGTATAAACAATATCCTGCATTACCTGCGCAGGATTCTCCGATAACAGAGGTTGATCGACAGCCGTTAATACTGGAGTATTATACTTTGGAAGAGGTTGTAATTTAATTTCTTTACTCTGTGAAGAGTCAGGTGCATCAGAATAGGTCTCATTGCCACTATCATCAATCCAGTGATATATTTTCGCACTCGCCACTACCGCCACTAAACAACAAACTAACAATAACACTTTACGAAAATACATTATAAGCGCTCCTATAAACTGCAATAGATACTAAATTCTACGGCGGCAAAGCATGCCTTCTCTGATAAAAATAGTCTATAAAGAATGAAAGTGATAGCTTAAGGAAAATGCGTTGATATCACATCATTATTCCTTTTTCAGTTACCATATTGAAATTCTACAGCCTTATTTATTCTTTAATTTCAGGAATTCATAATGGGAAGTACATTCATTTTTAGATTTATTGGTGCTGCATTAAATAGTGTTAGCTTCAAATCCCGAACTTGTAAGTAACAAAGCGATCCCGAGTGAATAACCACCACAGAAAACGTTCAGTAAACCTTAATAAAAAATATGGCTGTTCAATAAATTGAACAGCCTTTGCTAGCAGTAATGCAGACGAGGTTTTAAGCAAATAACATTTTGCTGATAGTACGCACGCCATGGCCTTTTCCGCCTGCCGACCACAAACCATTGTCACCCATTTGATAACTGCCTGAAAGATCAAAATGTACCCAGTTGGCTTTAGGATTAACAACAAATTTAGCTAAGAATGCCGTTGCGGTTGAAGCCCCTGCCATCCCTTCTCCGCTATGGATGTTAGCAATATCCGCGAAAGATGACTTAATTTGCTGCATATGGAACTCTTCAAAGGGTAAACGCCACAACAGCTCATTCTCCTGTTTTGCACAAGCTGCTGCCAACCATGCAAGATTATCATCCATGCTTAATACACAGTTATAATCGCGACCAACAGCCATTTTAGCCGCACCGGTTAAGGTTGCGGCATCAATAATAATAGCGGCATTATCTTCCTGTGCAGCAATCAGACCATCGGCTAATACCAAACGCCCTTCAGCATCGCTGTTTAACACTTCAACGGTCACGCCATTTTTATAGGTGATCACATCACCTAATTTATAAGCATGGCCACTGATCAAGTTTTCAGCACAGCAAAGATATAATTTAACGCGTTTTGTTAATCCGTTGGCTATCGCCAGTGCTAATGCGCCGGTAAGCGTTGCTGCCCCGCCCATATCACTTTTCATTATCGCCATTGAGCCACTGGGTTTTAAACTATAACCACCCGAGTCAAAAGTGATACCTTTACCGACTAAGGCATACTCAATCGGCGCATTCGCATCACCCGTTGGATTAAAATCCAGTTGTAACATACAAGGCGGACGCTCACTACCACGACCGACTTGATAAATTCCCTGAAAGTTTTCCGTTAACAGGTTTTCTCCGGCGATGATGTTAGCGGCAACGGTCACTCCTGCAGGTAAAACCGATTCAATTAA
>JBATHQ010000210.1:0-5349 GCA_049667005.1 Psychromonas sp. | reverse complement strand
GCCACCAGTCCACCGCAATATTGGCATCGTATTGAGCTGAGTGAAGATGCGCAGTTTAATATTAATTTCTGGTCAGATAAAGACAGAACCGATAAACCTATGTTTCATGCGAAGAAATAACTACTGTGGCGCAATTGCCTATTTATCCCTTGGCGTCAACTAACAGCTCTATTAGTTGTTCGCCGCTTAAAGGATGTGAAAACAGATAACCCTGTCCAAAGTCACATCCTGCGGCCATTAATAGATCTTTTTGTGCTTCTGTCTCAATGCCTTCTGCAATCACTTTTAAGCCCAATCTATGCGCCATCATAATAATGGCTTCACACATCGTAAGGGCTTCATTGCCTGGTTGTATCGTATTAACAAATTTCTGGTCAATTTTTAAATAGTCGCTATCAAGTTCATGCAGATAAGACAGGGAAGAGTAACCCTGCCCAAAATCATCCAGCGCTAATTGCATTCCTACCTCTTTTAATGCGCATAGCAGTTTCTGCGTACGTTTACCGGGATCCATTATCAAACCTTCCGTTATTTCGGTGACAAATGCAGAGCCGCACACATTTGCCTGAAGTAACTGTTCTGACCAGTTTTCCATCCCACTTTCTGTAGAGGCAAACTGTATTGGTGAGATATTAATGGTTATTTGGAAAGTACTGTCGATGGTTTGTCTGATTAATTTTACCTGCTCTAATGCGGTGGCAAATATCCATTTTCCCAACGGATTGATCAATCTGGTCTCTTCAGCAAGCGGAATAAAGTCAATTGGGTTTATAGTCCCCTTGGTAGGATGTAACCAGCGGATCAAGGCTTCCGCTTTATTAATCTTAGCGGTTTTTAAATCTACGATCGGCTGGTAATAGAGGATAAATTGTTCGCTCTCGATGGCACTGCGCAGGCTTAAGATCAATTCGGATCGGAAGGTCATCGCATACTGCATCTCCGGAGTGAAAAAATAATAACGGTTACGGCCATTCGCTTTACCTGCATACATCGCCTGATCAGCTGATTTTAGCAAATCTTCAATGCAGTCATTATCATTAGGGTATAAAGAAATTCCGATACAAGCCGTGATATGAGCGGTGTTCTCCCCGAAATGATATGCCTGCGCTAAAGATTTAAGTATATTCGAGGCGATAATATTGATGTCCGAGAGGTCATTAATATCGCTAAGCAGGACAACAAATTCGTCCCCTCCTAGCCGCGCAACGGTATCTACCTTCCTGACGGCAGCTGTTAGACGCCTTGCAACTTCAATCAATAATTGATCCCCGACCGCATGCCCTAAGGTATCATTAACATCTTTAAATCGGTCAAGATCCAGCAGTAGCATTGCCATCATGCTATTACGTCGCTGCGAGCGTGCGATCTCTTTTTCGAGGGTGTTTTTCAGCATCACTCTATTCGGCAAATTCGTGAGGTGATCAAAATTAGCTTGCTGCCAGATTAGTTTTTCTGCTGCTTTACTTGCAGTAATGTCCGTAAAAATAGCCACGTGACGATGCACTTGTTGATCTTCATTGTAAATGGTATCGATGGTTAACAGCTCTATAAATAGTTCACCATTTTTGCGGCGGTTTTCTATCTCCCCCTGCCAACGGCCGGTGGTTGTAATTTGCTCCCACATCTCTTTATAAAAACTTTTACTGTGTTTACCTGAGCTTAATGTTGCGAAACTTTGTCCAAGTATCTCCTCCTGCGAGTATTGCGTTAGTCTGCTGAATGCGGGATTAACATCTAAAATAATGCCGTCTGCATCTGTTACCGCCATCCCTTCGCTGCTATTACGATACACTGACGCTGCAAGTTGTGTGGTTTCTTCACTGTTTTTACGCTGAGTGATATCCCTTAATATGGCGACAAAGGACATTTCATTGTTTAGAGCTGTGCAGCGCATCTCGTAATTATATTGTTGCTCTTCCCGAGTAATACAAAATTCCCAGATGAAATTATGGGTAGGATCCTGAGAGTGCATTGCCTGCATTAATTGATTCGCTATATCTTTGGGAAGCACGTTTTTTATATTAATATTCTGTGGCAGTGGAAGGTGCATAAATGCGTCGAGTTTTTTATAGCTGAGGATATTACCCGTATAAGATACTTTTAGGTAAGTATCCGGTAAGGAGTTTAATAGCGACTGTAGTTCGTCGTTATGCTTAACGGCATTATCTTCACTTTGTAAACGGATTCTGGCCATACGTTGAAATCTTTGCTGTAATATTTTTAATTCTCTGATGTTAGTATTTTTTATATTGCTGCTTAATTTTCCGTTGAGCAAATTATCTGTTGCTCTGGTGAGTTGTTGTAAGGGGGCCAATAAGGTTATTTGGAGATGATTCAAGACTACTAATAAAACCAGCAAGTGGAATGCAATAAATAATAATGTTCGATTATACAGGGCTTGGTTGGTTTGCTGCCATGCCTCACTAATGGGATATTTTACGCTTATATTCAGCGCATGACTTTCAGTGCCTGCAAATGAAAGAGTATGCTCTACGCTGTTGGGGCTAAGTGAAAAATTGAACCAGGTATTGCGTTGCGATGCCGATTCGATGATTGTTGCTGCCGGCTTGTTTTTGTCCAACTGTTCCTGAATATCGGGGTGGCTGGCAATAATATTGTTCTTAGCATCGCTAATATAAACCTGCACATTTTCCGGCAACCCGAGATTATTTAGAGCCTCTTTCCACCATTGTAAAGAGATCTCTGCCACGATCGCACCGAGTACATCCTGGCTGCCGTTTTTATAAACGGGGTAGGCAAAATTAAGCGCCAGATTTTTGCCTATGTCCTGAAGCTGTGCATCATTTACGGTAAAGGTTTGCTGCATTAAAGTTTGCTGAAAGTATATACCGTCTTGCTGGTTGAGCTGTGGGGGCGAAGGTTTGGCATTGCATACAAGTTCGCCTTTAAGGTTGCGCATCGTTAAGTTTGAAAACGTAGGAATGAGTTTTAACATCGTGGCTAAAAAATCACTGCAGCGTTGCTGATCGGCAGACTGTAAAGGTGGCATTTTTGCCAGTTCCTGCAGAAAGTGGCCACTTTGTATTATCTGCAGTTGCTGCAAAGAGATTAACTGCTTGATTAAAGCCGTTGAATGTTCTTCACTGTTGCGAATCGCGCTGTTTTTATTATCCCAAAACTGTCCGTAGAGTATTAAAACTCCAGGCACAGTGACAATCAGGATTAAAAAAAATAGTCTCAACTTGAGTGTCGTAGCAAAAATACCGCTCTCCTTCCCTATTAACAATATCCTTTTATGGGCATATGCATTCAGCTATTGAATTCAACCTATCATTCCTAATAATAGATTGAATTAACTTAATTGCTTATATGAAGGCTGGTTTTTGCTGATATTTTCCTGATCAAGTGATCTGACTACAAATTTCGTCAAGTTAGGGTCTGTTCGATATTATTTTAGTTCCTGAGATCAGTTCAACTTTTTATTGCGGAGCTAAAGGTTTCACTAAGCGGGAATATGCCATTGTGCCGCCTGTGCCAGTTTGTATACTCTTCGCCAGGCAGTGGACGGGAGATAAGGTAACCCTGCGCCATATCACAGCCTATTTTTTCAAGAAAATCGTATGTATCCCTCTCTTCTACCCCTTCTGCGATCGCTTTGATATTCATTTTATGCGCCATAATAACCGCCGTTTCCACAATAGAGATTGCCGATTCATCTGCAGGCAATCTGCGTGTAAAAGATTGATCAATCTTAATAAGTGAAACGGGCAGTTGGTGCAGGTATTGTAATGAAGAATACCCGGTACCAAAATCATCTATTGAAAGCACAATGTTGGCGTCAGCAAGTTTTTGCAGTTCCACTATAGTGCGTTGCGCATCCAGCATCAGTGCACTTTCTGTGATCTCCAGTTCTAACTGTGCGCCGTTTAGACCGTGATACTCAAGAAGCATTAAAACCACATTACAAAAATCCGGCTGCAATAAGTTGCGTGCCGAAATATTGACCGCGACGGGGATATTAATGCCGGACTGCTGCCACAAAACTATTTGGGTCATTGCCTGTTCTAAAGCAAAATAGGTTATCTGATTGATTAAGGTGCTTTCCTCGGCACGGGGAATAAAAACTCCGGGAGGTATATTGCCTTTTTGCGGATGCTGCCAGCGTAACAGCGCCTCCACACCATGAACAGTGCCTGTTGCGATATCCACTTTGGGTTGATAATGAAGGGAAAGTTGTTTTTTGCTGAGTGCCTCTTTTAATTCCCCGAGCATCACCAGATTTTCTCTGCTGGCGATACTAATTGCCGGGCTGAAACCGACGTAGTCACTGGCCCTGTAACAAGCATCTGCCAGTGCACTCTGTGCCTGTTGCAGGTGGATTTCAGGTGCAACCTGTGATTCATCAAGAGGGACATATCCGATTCTAATATCAAGGTGAATGGGGATATTTTCGAATACAATAGGCTCGCGAAAGGTTGTGCAGAGTTTATCAAAAAAAGGTTTTTCATTGTGGCTAGATATATCGCTTATCAGCACAGCAAGTTGCGCAGTATTAATGCGGTATACGGACTGTACTTGTGATTCTGTCTGTTGCAGTCGCTGGTGTATTTGAACTATCGCCTGATCAATAATTGTCATGCCGAATATGGATAATAACTCGCGGTTATTTTCAATAGAGACAATTGCAACAATATGAGTTTCTTCTGGGTCAGATCGTTCCTTAAATAGTTGATCTAATCGTTCGAATAATATTTGGCGGTTAGGCAAATTTGAGGGAAGGTCATGGCGTGAAAGCCAGTTAATATGGCGTAGATAAGAGCGGTTTATATCACTTGCCATACCACAGAGAAACCCCATCAACATGAAAAATACGATGCGGAAAAGCCAAGAAATAATCTGTTGCTGCTCACCTGTGCTGACATCAAGCGGCATCATAGGCCCTAATACCAGACCCGCGATTAAAGCAATAAAAATGCCGCCTCTAATACCAAATATAATACCGGCTAAGAGGATCGGAATATACATGGTGTGTACGTAAACGTATTTGAGACCGCCGGTCATATATACCAGCAGATAAACTGAAGTTACCAAAGAAAGAATGATTGGTATCATGATTGGTTTTAGGCTACGTTGATGTTTTTCAATCCATTTATATAGCTTATGATAATCCATTGCTGTTCTTCCTTTCTAAAGCTAGAAGTGTACTAACCTAAGTTGTTACTCAGATACACTGCAAATTAATGAATAGCATTAATACCTTTCTGACATTTAGAAAACCAGTGCCTCTTCTGCAATTCATTGGCAACTGCAAGCAATCGACTCGTAGATACTTTGCCGATTTCGTCAACAACTGAAACGGCTAGAGCAGGCATAAAAGAGAGAGTTTTT
>JBATHQ010000209.1:0-2163 GCA_049667005.1 Psychromonas sp. | reverse complement strand
CTGCCGCGACATTGATCCCGCCGGCAAGACGAATGGATTCATCCATTAAGGAGTTTCCGCCAACGCTGTAACCGCTAGGATCATAATACAGTACGCGTAATTTAGGCTTATCTTTAACCTGCTGCTGGATAAATTCGAGGCGTTTGTTCAACTCGCTTATTATTTTTTCTGCCGTCGCCTGAGTATCGGTCACTTTTGCAACCAGGATAATATTATTAATAATGTCAGCAAAAGAGTTAAATTCGCCCATGCGTACCACGGAAATATCACTGCGTAACAGGTAACGCACGGTTTCAGGGTTACTGTAGGAAGCGACAAACACCAGATCCGGCTGCAGGGCTAACATTGACTCAATCTCTCCCTGCGTGCGGCTGATTTCGGGAGAATAAAAACCGACAATATTGGACATGCTGGGCGTATCAACATAGTTGCTAACTGCCACCAAACGCGCCGGATCAACTAAGTCTGCTAAGATATGATCCGTTACCAGCGTTGCGGAAAGAATACGTGTAGGTGGTTTTGCCAGAATAAATTCAATGCCGGTTTTATCAAGTAGTTTTTTAGGGAAGCTGTCTCCCTCTACCTGCGTGCTGAAGTCGCTTAAACCTTCTTCAAAAAGGGTAAATAAAGTCCCTTTTTGAAACTGGATCAGGCTGATAAACAGCAGCAAAAAGAGGATAAAACAAGTTAATTTAAAATTATTCATTTTATCCTCTTTCTAGATTATCTAAAGGTTACACCAACATAGGCGCTTAGCGGATCAGTGTTATAACCACTAACCTCCTCATAGTCTTCATCAAAGGCATTGTCCAGACGGGCAGAAAGCGTGATACGTTGATGTACCTTGTACGCTGCGCCAATGTTAACCACGATATAGTCATCTAAGTCTACATCGCCGTAATCTAAACGTTTGCCAACATAACGCACGCCAAAATTGGTACTCAATTTATCGCTGTGCTGGTAGTTCGAATTGATGCTGGCAGTGTGTTTTGGTCGACGTAGTAGTTCCTCTCCATCGCCATCATCGGTCTCCATAAAAGTGTATCCTGCATTGACGCGTAACTTTTCTGCCACTTTTAGATTGGTTGTGAACTCAATTCCACGTGCAGTAGCTTGATCATCGAGGTTTTCATAGGAGTTAGATTCATAAGTGATCATATCGGTATAAAGTGAATCAAAATAGGTAAGATCAATATACCCGTCAATATCGGCAAAGTTATACTCTACACCTGCGTCCCAACTGCGGCTTTTTTCTGGTTGTAAGTCAGGGTTGCCTGAGTAATCATATTGAGAGCCCCAATCACTTGCGTCATATCCATACAGTTGACCTAAAGAGGGGTTTTTAACACCTGTTCCATGGCTGGCATGTGCACGTGTACCGTCACTTACCCAGGCGGCAACATCAATATGGTAGGTGGTGGTATCATCAAATGTATCATTGAAGTCATTACGAACCGCTGCATTATAAAAAATAGCTTTTTGCCAATCCGCTCCATAGCCTAAAACAAGGCCTGATGCTTCAATGCGTTCCTTATCATCCATCGCCCAGCTTTGATACTTATCATTTTCATGTTCGGCAATAAATGAGATACGTTGGCTGTATTCGTTAACTGTATCGAAATAGTAATCACTCTGCAGATCGGTTTTTATTTTTTGACCTTCATACGCATATTGGCTTGTGCTACCTGAAAATGTTTCATTTTCTGAGTCAGAAAAAGCCACAGACAGGCGATTTTTCCATTGATTGTCGAGCAGATCAAGGTTGCTGTTTAATTTTGCCTGATGCTGGAGGTTTGTGGAATTGGCATCACTTGAATAACCATCATATTCTCTCTCAGCATCGCTGTAACGCAGTACTGTATCCATTGAAAAAATATCGGTAAATTGATGACCTGCTTTTAAGCCGATATTTTTGTTTTTGTAACCATCATCATCGGATTCTGAATCTGTTGCGCTGATCCCGTCCGTTGTCAGGTTGCTGGCCGAGAGTGAATAATGACTGTTGCCTTGTACGCCGCTTAGGTTGACCGTTTCTTTATTGTAATCATTCGTACCAAACTCCATGGCGACACTTGGCGTAAATCCGGCTTTGCCTTTTTTGGTTATAATATTGATCACGCCACCCATGGCATCACTGCCCCATAGCGCACTTTGTGAGCCTTT
>JBATHQ010000208.1:0-1625 GCA_049667005.1 Psychromonas sp. | reverse complement strand
GCGCCAACATTAAGCCATCCGGTTTCAGGGCTGACATATCAAACCTTGTGGCACAATTACCCTCAGGAAAAACAAAAATTGTGGGAAATAGAGCTGTTTTAAAGACGATTTTTAATTATTTTATTTTGTATACGAGAGAAAAAAATGTCCACACTGCAAATTGTTGTCCTAGCCTTAATCCAAGGTTTGACTGAATTTTTACCTATTTCCAGCTCTGCCCACTTGATCCTGCCGTCGCAGTTATTAGGCTGGCCAGATCAAGGTTTAGCATTTGATTTAATACTTAATATCGGCACATTATCCGCTGTATTGATCTACTTTCGTATGGAGGTGTTTAATATGTCAAAAGCTTGGGTTGGCAACCTTCGTGGCGAACCCAGCACCCAAGACAGTCGTTTAGCGTGGTGGATTGTATGGGCAACTGTACCCGCAGCTATCATTGGTTTTTTGGGTAAATCGCTTGTTGAAACCTATCTGCGTAGTGGTTATGTGATTGCGGTGACGACCACTATTTTCGGCTTGCTACTGTGGTGGGCTGATGCTAAAGCACAACAGCTAAAAACGGAATACCAAACCGGTTTAAGAGGGGCTTTATTTATTGGTTGTGCACAGGTATTAGCGTTGATTCCCGGTACATCGCGTTCAGGTATTACGCTTACAGCTGGTTTGATGCTTGGTTTAACGCGAAATGCAGCGGCACGTTTCTCGTTTTTAATGTCTATTCCCATTATTGCTATGGCTTCCGGATATGATCTGCTTAAATTCATCTTATCTGATGAGTATGTGGATTGGCAGATGTTATTTTTAGGTGCAGGCATCTCATTTGTCAGCGCTATTTTATGTATTCATGCATTTCTTATCCTGCTTAATAAAGTTGGGATGATGCCCTTTGTTATTTATCGCCTTCTTTTAGGCGGTTTTTTATTTTATGTGTTGTCAGGGGGGTAAATATTCATCTTAGGTTTATTGTCAGTGATTTTTAGCCGTTTAAATTATTGAGCGGCTATTTTTTGACTGTTTTTATTCAGTATTAAAAAACAAGCTGATGAAATACCTGCAGAAGCAAATATCATACACATCACCATTATCTGGTATCTTGCCGCAATAAACGGTGAGGTGCCTGATAAAATCTGTCCGGTCATCATGCCGGGCAAAGAGACTAAGCCAACGGCAAACAGGGCGTTCACATTGGGAATAATAGAGGCCTGGAAAGCAATTTTTCGTGCGCTGATATACTCAACATCTCTTGCTAACTCGGCATAAAAACGTTCTGCTGAAAGGCTGACACTGTTCATACAATTAGCAAAAATCATTCCCGCTAATGGGATCATTGTTTGTACCTGATACCATGGTTGCAATCTTAAGACCCATATCGTAATGATAAATAAAGTAAAAAACCCACCGGCCGCGATTGATATGATAGCCCACTTTAATAATTGTAAACGCTGAGCTTTGATATTACCTAACGCTATCCAACTGGAAAATAACACCATTAGCATCATCATCAGTCCGACTATCCAGGCATTCGCACTGGCAAACAGGTAACTCAAAAAATATCCGACCAATAATAGTTGTACTAACATGCGCGAAAGGGCGTAGAGCGCATATTTCCCGTTTAATGACCA
>JBATHQ010000207.1:0-4154 GCA_049667005.1 Psychromonas sp. | reverse complement strand
ACGACAACCTGCGTAGAGGACACGATAATGCTGGGATCGTTTAATAATGTCCGTATCTCATTAATCAGGCGTAATTCACCTAAGCCAATCCCCTCTTCATTTAACTGATCAACCTGCGGGAAGACATTAAATGCGGTTTGCTGCGGGAAAATAGCACTTTCAACGCTTTTTGCATTTAATAAACGCGCAGTTTCACCGGCGAGTGTCGTTACGCCTATTTTACCTGCAACAGAGACAGAGTGATAACTGCACACGTTTATGCGCAGCAATCCGACCTCTTGTTGAATCTGTTTAATTGCAAGGCTTAACTGTGCGGATTCACTGCTTGGAATAGCGATTATATTTTTTTCTGCATAGCGCGCTAAGTTCTCATCATTAACATTGCACTGTAATAAAGGTACATCTTCATCTTCTAGAAAAGTACCGCTATTATCAATCACAACACAAAATTCACTGGCGACAGGTGCCCATTTTCTGGTCGTTTCGATATCGGTTAGAAAAAAAGCGATATCCACTTGCTGCCAGTCAAATGTCTCAATATCAATTACATCAATCGATTTTCCGGCAAACATCACTGAATTTATATTAGAATCAAACTCATTGTCATCAAAATCATCATCAAAATCTTCATCCGATTCAGCAATATTGGCGGGTTTGAATATTTCACTAGCGCTGACTAAAGGGAATATCTTAGCCACTGGAAAGTCCCGTTGAGCCAGAACTTCCAGCGTGGTTTCTATACAACCACTTAATTCACCAATCAATGCGATATTATATTCAGATTTCATGTAATTCCTTTGTCTCATTTTGAACGTTGCTAGAAAAACCCAACAACTGTAATAATGTATCTTGTGCAACGCTTGACTTAACCGTCAAAGTCGATAACTCACGGCGTTCTTGATATGTTTTTCTCATGGTATCAAAACCATCCACATGTTCAATCATTTCTCTGAATAAGGCATCATCTCGACGCACATCAAAGATCAGATGCATTAATGATTTCATTAAACCTGCATCTATTTTTTTAGCAATTGAAATCATGTTGATATCCGCATGTGCCACAAAATCTGCGGCTGAATATTTTGCTTTTAAGTGCAGAAAATCACACAGTGCCTGATATAACATCTCTGTTCCACGCACTCGTCCATCTAAGCTGTACCCTGCTATATGCGGTGTCGCTATCTCAACATAGGGTAACAGTAAATGTTCTATATTCGGCTCATTTTCCCAGACATCCAGCACCAGGGTTGGCGCATTGCCTTGTCGGGCAAGACTTAATAAAGCCTGATTATCGATGATGTCCCCGCGAGCGGCATTTAATAATATTTGCTTAGACGTCAACTGACTTAACACCTTATGATCAAACATATGCACAGTGGGAAAGGGTCCCTGCACCACCTTGGGTACGTGTAAGCTGATAATATCCGCACTCAGTACCTGATCAAAGGTACAAAATTGACGTGTATCTCCCGCCTGCTCCAAAGGAGGATCATAGAGTATACAGTTCACCCCTAATGCATTTAAGCGCTGGTAAACTGCAGTGCCTGTATTACCCGCCCCGACTATCGCCACTTTTTTTTGAAGCAAGGAAAATTGCTTTTTTTCGGCAAGTACAAATAAACTGCTAAGAATATATTCCGCTACAGAAATTTTATTGCAACCCGGTGCACTGCTGAAAGCAATGCCACGATTTTTAAGGTAGTCTTGATCGATATGATCCTTGCCAATGGTGGCCGTGCCAACAAATTTAAGCTTTTTATTGAGTGCTAATAATTTTTCGTTAACCTGGGTGATTGAACGCACCAGTAAAACATCCGCATCAATTAATTGCTGTGCATTAACCTTGCGACCTGAAAAAAAATGCAGATTGCCATAATCAGCAAAAAAATCCTTCGCGTAAGGAATATTTTCATCAATATAAATATTCATTGTACTTTCCAAACAAATTGCGCTTTGCAAACAAATAGGGATAAAAAAAGGAGCTAAAAGCTCCTTTCATATATCTAATGATATTAAGAAATTAAACGTAACGTTTAAATACTAATGTTGCGTTTGTACCACCAAAACCAAAACTGTTGGACATCACGATATTAAGATCCGCGTCGATAGCCTGGTTTTTAACGATAGGAAGGTTAGCCGCTTCCGGATCGATATCGGTAATATTCATTGATGGCGAAATAAAGTTATTTTCCATCATAATCATACTGTAAATCGCTTCGTGAACACCAGCGGCACCCAGTGCATGACCTGTTTGTGATTTAGTTGCACTGATTTTTGGCGCATTCTCAGGGAATACTGCATTGATTGCTTCTAATTCTTTAAGATCACCAGCGGGTGTAGAAGTACCGTGTGTGTTCAGGTAATCAACTTTACCTTCTACCGTTGCCAGTGCCTGACGCATACAGCGTACCGCACCTTCACCAGATGGCACAACCATATCGCAACCGTCAGAGGTTGCGCCGTAACCGACTATTTCAGCGTAAATTTTTGCACCACGAGCCAATGCGTGCTCAAGCTCTTCAACCACAACCATACCGCCGCCGCCAGAGATAACAAAACCATCACGGGTTGAATCATAAGTACGTGACGCTGTTTCAGGGGCGTCATTGTATTTAGTGGAAAGCGCACCCATAGCGTCAAATTCACAGGCCATGGTCCAGTCTAACTCTTCACCGCCACCGGCGAAAACAATATCCTGTTTACCCAGTTGAATCTGTTCCCATGCGTGACCGATACAGTGAGCACTTGTTGCACAGGCACTGCTCATTGAATAGTTAATACCTTTTATTTTGAATGGTGTTGCAACACAGGCAGATGTTGTGCTGGCCATCGTACGAGGAACCATATAGGGACCTACGCGACGAACACCTTTCTCAGCCATTATTTTGCAAGCTTCAACCTGGTTTTTAGATGAACCACCACCGGAGCCGGCGACTAAACCAGTACGCTCATTAGAAACCATCTCATCTGTAAGGTTTGCATCTGCAATCGCTTGTTCCATAGAGAGATAAGTATAAGCAGCAGCATCACCCATAAAACGCATAATTTTGCGATCAATATGATCTTGAGGGGTTATTTTTAAATTACCCCAAACCTGACTGCGCATTTTCATCTCAGCAAATTGCTCCGAAAATGTGATGCCGGATTTACCACTTTTAAGTGATGCTAAAACTTCTTCCTTGTTGTTACCAATACTAGAAACAATACCAATACCTGTAATTACTGCTCTTTTCATTTTTAAGCCTTTATTGCTGGAGGGACTAATTATATGATTGATCTAAGAAGGTTAATAGGTCAACTAAACCCCAATAATTTAAACTAAAATATCTCATTAAGTAGGAAATATATATTGTCTGACGCTAAATACAAGCTAATTACGCATGCGCAAATAGACTGGTCGGATCAGTCAGAGCCTTTTTCGAGTCAATTTGATGATGTCTATTTCAATACTGACCAGGGTATCGATGAGGCAAATTATGTTTTTTTTGCGGGAAATAATTTACCAACACGCTGGTTAGATTGCCAGACAGCGCACTTTTGTATCGCAGAAACCGGCTTTGGCAGCGGTTTAAATTTTCTGATCACTTGTTTGCATTTTATGCAATTTAGAAGCTCGCATCCGGACCACCCGTTAAAACAGCTATTTTTTACCAGCTTTGAAAAATATCCGTTAACAAAGTCCGATTTAATCTCCGCATTACAACAATGGCCGCAATTAAAGGTCTGTATTGAGGCTTTGTTAGCGCAGTACCCGATAGCATTGCCAGGTTGCCATCGTTTATTGTTAAGTGAATTTAATATCACCCTCGATTTATGGTTTGGCGATATAGCCGACACCCTGCCTTCACTGCATGTTTATGATTCCGGACTTTTTGACTGCTGGTATATGGACGGTTTTGCGCCAAGTAAAAATCCTGAAATGTGGCAACAGCGTTTATTTCAACGAATCGGTGAGACGTGTAAAGAAAATGCCTCCTTCGCGACCTTTACCGCAGCAAGTTTTGTGCGCAAGGGGTTAATTAATGCCGGTTTTGATGTGCAGAAACGCAAAGGATTCGGTAAAAAAAGAGAGATGTTAATCGGCCAGATCAATGCTGCCACATTTGCAAAAAACACCCTTAAACAACAGGGACAACATTACCGCCCGTCAGCAT
>JBATHQ010000206.1:0-10320 GCA_049667005.1 Psychromonas sp. | reverse complement strand
GATCGTACGTTACGGATTATTGTCGGAATAGCACTTATTGCTGCGGGTTTCTACTTTCAAAGCTGGTGGGGCGCGGTGGGTTTAATTCCACTGTTTACTGGCGGTATTGGCTGGTGCCCTGCTTATTTACCCTTTGGTATTTCAAGCTGCGCATGTGATAAGAAAGAGCAGTAATCAGTAATTAGTAATTAGTAATTAGTAATTAGTAAAAAATCTAAGTTGCTTTTATCCCCATTGCGACTTAGATTTTTTATTACTCTTCTTTTTTAAAGATAACCACGCGCCGTGCAAATGGAATCTCAATACCTTCTTGGTCAAATGCTTCTTTGATGAGTTTACGCAGATGACGAGCAACAAGTCCGTGTGTTCCGGGCTTAACCTGAGTCACTGTCCTGATCAGCAGATCTGACTCACCGAAATTTATCAGCCCTTCGACACTGGTTACTTCCAGCACATTGATGTTAGTTTCTTTGAGCTTGTTGCCGGCTTCTCGCAGCACGTTATAGACATGGTCAAGATTTGATTCGTAAGCGACCCCCACTTCGACTACGGCATTTGTGTAGCCCTTTGAATAGTTGACGACATCCGCGATTTGCCCGTTTCGTAGAATATGCAGCTGACCATCGGGGTCGCGAATACTTGTGGTGCGCATATGAATAGTTTCAACCACACCACGTGCCGTTCCTATTTCAACAAAATCACCCACTAAAAAAAGATTTTCAAACAGTATAAAAAATCCTGCGAGAATGTCATTGATTAACGGCTGCGCCCCAAGACCGATCACCACACCCAGGATGCCGGCACCGGCGAGTAATGGCCAGGGGTTGAGATTAAGTGCATTCAGCACTAGCACAAAAGCCGCAAAAAAGAGCAAATACTTAACGATATTCTTGATGATAGGGATAAGCGTCAGTTCGCGCTTCCGCTCCATAGATGAAACTTCTTCCCCTTTGACCATGGTTTTATCGATAAGCAGATCAGAAAGCTCAACGGCCACGCGCGCAATAAATACAATACCTATAGCCTCTACCAGGCTTGGCCCGTATTTAGCGAACTCGGAGACAAACCCCAGTTGCAGTAATATCAAACTGGCCGCGATAACATAGACAATATATTCTAGCGAACGCCTCAACACTGGCACCAATACGCGCATGCGTTCATACACCGCCAACCAGTTTCCAGGTCGCGCATAGCGCTTGCTTAAACCATCTAAGCTGTCAACAATTGCAGACACCGCGCTGGACACTAATAAACCAATCGAAACAATCAGGTATATTTTCAGAATAATGAACAACCAGGACTCTATCGTCACCGATAGCCCGAGTATGGCCGCCGCCAACGATAAAATAAACAGCCAAATGCCGTTTGTCTGTATTCTGTTTAATGCCGAAAAAAAACGCTTAACGCTTTCATCATTTGAATTGATTCTTTCATAAGCCATTGCCTTATCGCGCAATCGAAACAACACACGCCGCAAGATACGAATGACAAGTCCGGCAATAAGGGTAAGTCCAAACACCTTGGCGATATTGGCTCCCAGCCCAATCCAGAAATCAGCAGGAATTTGTTCAATATATTGCCGCGTATTTGCGTATATATCGACCCCTTTAAAAAGATAATAGCCATTGATTGCCGTGACCGATAGACACACCAGAATAGCGAGCAGAAAGATCAACCAATTCACCCCTCGCTGAAGTGGCGTGCTTCTGCCCTGATACTTTTCGAGCAATCGTTTAGGGCTTATCCGCCGAATAACAGCATGTGAGATGCCATAACACAGCAACGCCAGAATGATAACGAGTACAATCTCGACAACAATAACAACGAAACCTCGATAGCTGCTAATACTGCTGACGAGGGTATTTATTATATTGCTTAGGTTATTTTCCATCACACACTCTCCCGACGCTACGCATCGGGCAAATCAGCCGGTCACTGATAGTCATTACCTCGCGCATATTGCATTACACAAAAGTATAGGAACAATAAAAAACTTTTACTAAAAAAATGCTGATTTGAAATGAGTACTAGTTAGTAGTTAGTATTTGCCACACAGGCTTTATCTGATCAACGTTATGTGAGGATATTGATTGACTCCTTATGTGTTGAAGAAGTCTGAAACACACAAGAGAATCAGGCATCTGTTCAACAAAAAAACAGACCAGCGCGCAGATAAACATTTTTTTTCTATACTTAATTTTAATAGAAAGCAAAAGGGAGTTTTTATGCGCGACTCTACCCATAAAATTTGTAGTTATGTCGATCACCTCGGTGAACGCTGCCATGAAACCACTACTGGTCCTGATTTTTGTTACTGGCATGATCCCAACTGTGATAAAAAAAATACTTATACCGTCGCTAAATTAGAAAAATATGCCCGTGATGGCGGTATGTTACACGGTCTGCAGCTAAAAAATGCGAACCTTGAAAACCTCGATTTGGCAAAAGAAAACAGCAAACAAGGCTTTGATTTAACTGGAGCTAATTTATATAACGCCAACTTAAAAGGTGCGCACCTCTTTAATGTGATATTAATACGCGCTAACTTACAGGATGCCGACCTGTCGATGGCTGATCTGCATTGTACCCACCTTGAAGAGAGTAATTTACTCGGTATCAAACTCAATGATACTAAACTCGAACATATTAAAACGGGCAAAATGATTCTTCATGAACAGCAGGGTAAAATGTTTGCCGCACAAGGTGAAGATAAAGAAGCCGTTGCACATTTTGAACAGGCGGAAGAGATTTATCGAAATCTCCGTAAGGCGGCAGAAAAACAAGGGTTATTTGCCTTATCTGGCCCCTATTTACGTAAAGAATTAACCATGCGCCGTTTTCAGTTACCGCGTTATTCTCAACAACGTTTTTATTCTAAAGTTGTTGATCTTTTCTGTGGTTATGGCGAAGATCCCTTTCGCGTGGTCTCTTTTTCCCTGTTGCTTATTTTATTCAGTAGTTTTTTCTATTATGTTTTTGGGTTACGTTTTGCAGGTGAATTTCAGGTTTTTTCTATTCATAACAGCAGCGAGCAAAACATCACTTTTTTTTTCGAATGCCTTTATTACAGCGTGGTGACATTTACCACGCTCGGCTATGGTGATTTTATTCCGATTGGTCTATCGCGGGTAGTGGCAGCCTTAGAAGCATTTTTGGGTAGTTTTACTATCGCCCTGTTTGTGGTCGTCTTTGTCAAGAAGATGACCCGCTAATTAGAAATGCTAAGGCGCTTTCCCCAAATGCGCCTTACAAAAATCAACCACGAAAGATCAACTGCCCCTAATATTCACTCATCGCTTTTATCTGATTTTTTCAGCAAGTAACCAAGCTCAGCGAGCGTTTCAATTTTTTTCTCTTTTTAGGCTGCGTTTTTTCCGGCAAAGCAGGTAACAGATTCAATCTATTATGAACGGCATGATGAATAAACGACAACTTTGTGCGTACCGCCTCTGTCAAAACAAACGGGTAGGCATCATCTAATCCCATGCTGCGATTTAATGAATTGAGGATCACCGAAAAATCCATCCAGGTATCTAAAATATGGGTAATCGACGTTTGCGCAGAGAAATAGTACTCCTGGGGTAAGTGTAACTTACCTACCTCTGCAGTATTAACGGCATCTCTCAAAGCAGAACCGCTGATTGAAAAGTTTTGTGCCGTCTCTAACGTGTCGATGATATGCATATAATGCGCCCAAGTTTCAGCCCAATCTTCATAGGGATGCATAGTGGCGTATTGGCTAATAAAACTTTCACGCCAATCTTCTGGTGCACCTGTTTTATAATGTCTATCTAGCGCTTTTTGGTAATCTAATTCATCATCACCAAAATATTGTTTACATAGCGCATGTTTTTCCGGCGAGTTGGCAATTAATTGATCGAAATAGTAATGGCCAAGTTCATGGCGGAAATGCCCGAGCAAGGTACGATAACGTTCACCCATGGCTAATTTTGTATGAGAACGGGCGACCTCGTTGGCTTCGGCCAGGTTAATAGTTATGTGACCACAATTGTGACCGGTAAATACTGTTTCTTTATCTTTTAATTTGCTGACAAAGTGATCTTTTACGTTACGGTCAGTGGTAAAATCAAAGCTTATTCCGCTCTCTGGATCTTGACTAATATTACGTAACGGTACGGGTAATGCCTTTAAGGTGTATAAAGCACGGCGTTTGGCCGTTTCCATTTTTTTCCATAAAGGGATATGTTCAGCAATCGTTAAATCCGGAATCGTTTCATTAAAACGACAAGCAAAACACAATACCTCATCTTTATCGGCAAGGGGCACAAAGGTATTGAGATTAACCATGCCATTACAAATTTTGAATCGTGCATTGTTATCACATTTTTGATAATGAATGTTTGGCTGTGCTGCTTTAAAAAAAAGCCCGCTTGTTTCATCTACCTCATAAGGCTCCACTTGCTTAAACTGGTCATCAAGCCCAACAGTTCTGCCACAAGCTAGGCAATGGCTACTTTCAAAAAATAAAATGGGCTTATCTTTGCAATTACATTGAAATGTTTTCATTTATATACCGGATTAACAATAAGAGTGAAATGGATAAAAAATTTGAGCGGAAAAATCTCGATTAAGCATAAAATATGCCCATCTATTAAAAATCAGAAAAAAGAGAATAATAGCGAATTTAACCTCAACTAGATAGCGATAAATAGGGGCAGATATTTATACCCACACTACTTAAGATACAAATTTTTGCATCTTAAAGTAGTGTGGGTCTATTTTTATTTACGCTACGCCTTTTTGACTTTTATAAGCTGCAGCTCTGCTGTTTTACCGTCGTTGCCGGCAAACTGGTGATCGCTTTTTTCAAATCATCAATACGCGTCGCATTAGAAGGATGTGTTGACAGCAACTCTGGAGGCTGATTACCTCCTGAAGCTTTGGCCATGTTTTCCCATAGGTTAACGCTTTGCTGAGGATCAAAACCCGCTTCAGCCATCAGACGTAATCCGATCATATCAGACTCTGATTCCTGAGCTCGATTATAAGGCATCAATACTCCATATTGAACCCCCAAACCAAGCCCGGACATGACCATACTCTGATACTCTGAACCACTTAAAACTGAGTTTGAAAGTTGTAAACCCGTGTCAGCCAGCTGCGATCTGGACAGCCTTTCATTACTGTGATTAGCCGTCACGTGAGCAATTTCATGGCCGATCACTGCAGCCAGCTGGTCTTGATTAGTAGCGACCTTGAGTAACCCCGTATAAACGCCTATTTTACCGCCGGGCAGTGCAAATGCATTAACTTCATCACTTTCAAAAACAACCACTTCCCATTTATCAAAATCTGACTGCGGCCCTAATCGATTGGTAATTGCGCTCGCCACGCATTGCACATAGGCGTTGGTTTTTGGATCCGTATTGATCTTTTCCTGTTTTTTAAGCGCTTCAAATGACTGCACTCCAAGCTGTGACATCTGTGTGCCAGAAAAGAGTAAGATCTGTTGTCTGCCCATTGGCGAGTTCGCACAACCATAAATAGCCAGTGAAGCAGCCACCACCGTTGCCAATAAACCTGGCTTTATTTTTTTCATACACTCAACTCCTTCTCTTCATGATTCGACTTAAATTTTGCTAAGAAATTATAAGCAGATTATATAAATATTAATACGGCTATCAATTTTACAATAAAAACAGCAAAATTACGTTTAATGCATGTCAGATGCAAGGTCAGTGAAGTATCTTTGTGTGTTTAAACAAAATTTAATTCGTAACCTTATGTATTAATAAGTAAAATAACACTGCGTTAAAGCCTGTGTATGTATAAACTTGCTAATAAAAGGTGTTATTCAGCCACTATGAATTCGGTTTGCGCTTTTAAGTTTTATGTTGGCCCCAGACTCCTCTGGTTATAATGACGCTATTTAGGCTGTCGAGCCCTTAAGTAGACGCTTTTTTCCTTCTTTGAGAAATATTATGCTTTTTTTGTTACGTTTTACTTTGTTTATGTTTTTTATGCCTTCCGTTTTCGCCGAGTTAAGCAACACATCTTCGCCATCATCAACCTACAGATCAGAACAAGCTTATTTTTCTGAAAATAAAACGCTTGAAATGAACGCACAAGAAAGTGTTGTTGATGCATTGAAATCTTCACAAGACGATGAAACTAATACACGGATCATACAACCATCACAATCTATTCAACTGCAACCGTCAGGGCAGACTGCTGAACAGATAGAGATACTCAGATTCGAGCTTAGCGAAGTTAAAAAACAGCTCCAGAGAGCAGAAAATAGTAGCTGGCAATTCAGGAAGTCGCTAACATTTTCAGGTCAGGAGGTTATTATTGATAATACTATGCTGGCAATGTTAACTGCCCTGCTTAGTCTATTGATCGCGCTATTGGCACTATTCCTTTCCCGAAAAGCTAAAAAAACAGCGGAGATGCAATTTTTACTGTTGCGAGAGGCAAATGACTCTGAAAGAGTAAACAGCCTTGCACAGAACAAAACGGCAATGACCACTAATGATGGCGAAGCAAATTTAACTGACGCGGATAAGCATCTATTCAATGCGCAAACAACAGCAACAGAGTCAGGTGATCCGTCAGATGCCCGTTTGACGGCGAAAACGCCATATGAAGATGATTTAAGAGGTCGACTTGCTCACTTTGATCAGAAACCGGCAAGAGATGATCTTAGAAAATTTATAAAGAATGTAAATAATCGCTTAGCACATAAAGAACAATCCGAATATTCCTCTGCTGACAACTTTGACAACGCTATCTTATTATTTCATCAGCAGGCCTATCCAGCGGCCATTACGTCTTTAAACAATGTGATCAGCAACCCCGGCAGCAGCAATTTATTGATCATAGATGCGCTTTTTAACAAAGCTTATTGCCTGCAAAAATGTCAGCAGGCAAGACAGGCAATGTGTGCCTATGATGAACTGATTTCACGCGTCGCAAAAGATGATCCAATTGAACTACAGCAGCAAGTTTTAAAATCTCTGTTCGGAAAAGCTTTTATACTGAAAAAATTAAATGTCGTTGAGCAGGAGATAGCGGTATACGAACAGATCGTCTCGCGTTTCACCGGTTTTACCGATCTGTTTTTTGAACTTCACCTTAACATCGCAATGATGCGTAAAGCCCTTGCGCTTGCAAATAAAGGCTCGAGCAGTGATGTGCTGAGTATTTTTGACGATATCATCACACGCTTAACGAAAAGATCTGAGTTAAAAATGCAGCAGATAGTTGCCCAGGCCATGGTCCATAAAAGTAACTATCTGAATAAGATCGGGCAGTTACAAGCTTCCTCTAGTTGTTCAGAGTCGCTCATTTCAAGATTTGCCCAGAGCAACGATTTAAAACTACAAACCTTAGTTGCTCAATCAGTTACTTATCTGCTTGATCTGTACGATATACAAGAAAAACCCTTAGCTGCTATAGAACTTTGTGACAATATTCACCTCCGTTTTTCCGAGCACAATACATTATTATTTACACAAATAATGGCTCGATCTTTAGCAACTAAGGCAAATATTTTATTAAAATTCAATAAAATTAAAGATGCGGTGAAACTTTTTGATGAAATTATTGCACGTTATAAGGACAGCAAAGAGCCGACACTGCAAACAGCTGTGAGAAATGCTTTAACAAATGCAGCCGTTTTTTCAATACGTTGCGAAGATATCATCACTACTCAACTGCGCATCAAAGAAGCTGAAAAAGTAAATCAGGTAACCTCTTTGAATTATGTGATGATGGTTTTTACGCGTTTTTTAATTGATAATCTAACCCTTGCAGACCTGATAGATAAAACTGAAAAATTAGCAGAAAATGCGAAGTTTGAGATGACATGCGATCCCCTTAAAAGCTTTATCAAACGCTTACCAGCGGAAAAAAAGAAGCAGGCGAGTGCTGTGCTTGATTTTTTTGAAAACCACCATGATCTTGATAAATTCAAAAAAACGCTCGGTGAATCAGATAGTACGCTCGCTTTTGCAGCGAGTTAAAAGGCGATAAGAGCATGAAAAAATATTTTTTTGTTTTACTGATATCCTTTATTAATCTGAATCTTGTCGCCTGCACTGAAAAAAGCCAGGGAAGTATTGATATTAAGGCAGAGGTCATCCCCCCTTGCCCGGTTTCACCCAATTGTGTTTCAAGTGACGCCACAGACCAGGAGCATCAGATAGCGCCCTATTTATTAGCCAAAGAGGTAGAAAAAGTCTGGCCTGTTGTGCAGCAAGAGATTGCACAGCAACCAGGCTGTAAAGTGGTCAGGCACACCCCCTCTTTCTTGCATGCGCAATGCCGCAGTGCATTTTTCAGATTTATTGATGATCTTAAATTAGAGCTGCGTACAGAGCAAAATATTATCGCGGTATACTCCGCTTCACGCCTTGGCTATTCTGATTTTGGGGTTAACCGTAAACGTATAGAAAGCTTACGGACTGCACTCAGTAAACGCGGACAAATAAAGTGAACTTTCAGCAATGTTCAATTAAATTAGATTATTTGCCTAATTTATATTATTGCCAAGGTCAACTAACAAGACCATTGCGTAGCAGTCCTCTGCGCACATTTTTACATAATTTAGCAAATCGGGAGATATCACCTAAATTGGGGGTTTCGCCACGTTTAAGAACGGACTCCCAATGCATAATTTCTATTTCAACTATTTCCAGTAATTTTTTCGGGCACCCCACACAGGTGTCCCCACAGATTTGAATATTCGGATTATCAAATGGGAAATCAGCTCTCACCAATAGGATAATATTTAACATTGCCGTTCTGCAGTCTGGTTTTTTTATCGCTTCATTCATCATTCAATTTCACAACGTAGAAAATTATCAGGTTCCCGGAGCCTGACCGAGAATTGCGCTCGTCGCGAGGGAAAACTGGTTTGAGGCAGTTTTTGTGATCTTTTATGGCGAATAGTTGTTCTATTTAACAAAAAAGAGCACAAAAAATGACCAAACCCATATTTCCCGCAGTAGAGCTGTCTGTTCTCGCTCAGGCTCCTATCCATCATGAACTGTTGACCATATTGTTGCTATATGTTTTTTGCAAAACCTATATAAAATGCCATTGACAATAAACTGCACAACGCCATCATAGCAACCATCGGCCAGGCACTGACAGCGGGCAGCAGAGAGACAGCGGCAGCGGCCAGCGCAGCGGTTCCGAAGCGGATTGTTCCGGCGAGAGAAGAAACCGTCCCGGCAATAGCGGGATATTCATTTAATAATAATGCCATACTGTTACTGCCTACGGTGGAGATGCTACTGACGAATAACATTACCGGAATAACAACCCCCCATAAGCCTAAATCTAATAACTGACCAGAGACTAACAACAAACTGGCGGTAAGTTGTATTGATAAACCAAAACGCAGCATGAAATGCGATCCCATTCTTTTAACATATTTTCCATTCACCGTGGTCATCAGCATCATCAAAAGCACATTTAAGCCGAATAAATAACCTACATTAGCGACATCAACAGCATATAAATCGATATAGACAAAAGATCCGGAAGCTAAAAAAGCAAACATACCGGCAAAGGAAAACGCCCCGGTAAGAATCAAGCCAAGGGCCTGCCCTCGGGTAAATAGAGTATAAAAATGGCGGATCGTAGTATGCAGGCTAAAAGATTGCCTATGTTGTGGTTTTAACGTTTCAGGAATAATTAAGCAGGAAGCAATAATAACGGCAAGTGCAATGCCGGCTAATAACCAGAAAATGGACCGCCAACCAAACCAGACCGCCATATGACCGCCGATTAACGGCGCCAATAAAGGGGCAATGGTCATGATTAAGGTAATAAAAGACATGGTGCGGGCAAAATCATCTTTAGCGAACATATCCCTAACTAACGCTTGTATGACAACGGCAGCAGCGGCACCTGCAAATCCCTGAGCAGAACGAGCCCACATCAACGCCTCGATATCATTGCTTAATGCACTGATAGCGGCAGCTAGGGCAAAGAATAAAGTCCCCAGCAGTAAAACAGGTTTACGACCGAAACTATCTGATAGCGGGCCATGAAACAGTTGACCAATAGCAAATCCAACAAGATAGGCTGTCAGTGTACTTTGAATGGCGCTGGCGTTTACCCCGAACTCTGTGGCAATACTCGGCATTGCGGGCAGGTACATGTCGATAGCAAGCGGCGTCAAGGCTGAGATGGAGCCAAGAATAAGCACCAGTAAAAAAGTTAATCTTGTTGCAGAGTTTGCCGGCATAATCATCTCAGGAAGAAAAGGAAGTAAATTTAATGGCTACCTTAACAGGAAACAGCAGCACTGAGGTATTTTTGTTAAATCAAGCAGGAAAACTAAATTAC
>JBATHQ010000205.1:0-2596 GCA_049667005.1 Psychromonas sp. | reverse complement strand
TTGAAAAAATACGTGAAGGTCAAAATGTCACCGATCCCGATGCAGAAGGGCAAGAGAAAGCATTACAGAAATATACGATTGATTTAACTGAACGGGCGGAGCAGGGCAAACTCGATCCGGTGATTGGCCGTGATGATGAAGTACGCAGGATGATTCAAGTGCTGCAGCGCCGCACTAAAAATAATCCGGTTATTATCGGCGAACCAGGAGTGGGTAAAACCGCTATTGTTGAGGGGCTGGCGCAGCGTATTATAAATGGTGAAGTGCCGGAAGGCTTAAAAAATAAACGCGTACTTTCACTAGATATGGGCGCATTGATCGCCGGTGCAAAATACCGCGGTGAATTTGAAGAGCGATTAAAAGCAGTATTAAGTGAACTCTCTAAAGAGGAGGGAAAAATTATCCTCTTTATTGATGAATTGCATACCATGGTGGGAGCAGGTAAAGCCGATGGTGCGATGGACGCGGGTAATATGTTAAAACCCGCGTTGGCAAGAGGAGAACTGCATTGCGTTGGTGCAACGACCTTAGATGAATACCGTAAATATATTGAAAAAGATGCCGCCCTTGAGCGTCGCTTCCAAAAAGTCCTGGTCGATGAGCCAACGGTTGAAGATACCATTGCTATTTTGCGTGGTTTAAAAGAGCGTTATGAACTGCATCATAAGGTGGAGATCACCGATCCCGCGATTGTCGCAGCGGCGACACTTTCTCATCGTTATATTTCAGATCGTCAGCTTCCTGATAAAGCCATTGATCTGATTGATGAAGCGGCATCGAGCATTCGTTTGCAGATGGACTCCAAGCCGGAAGATCTGGATAAATTAGAGCGTAAAATTATTCAGTTAAAGCTGGAACAGAAGGCGCTGCAAAACGAGGCGGATGAAGCCAGCATTAAACGCTTGGCGGATTTAGAAAGCACTCTGAAGGAAAAAGAGGAACAGTACATGGCGTTGGATAAAGTGTGGCGATCTGAAAAAGCGGCACTGTCAGGTACACAAAATATTAAACAATCCATCGAACAGGCGCGTTTAGATCTTGAGGTGGCCAGTCGGGCTGTCGATTTAACGCGTATGTCAGAGTTGCAGTACGGTATCATTCCCGCGTTAGAGAAACAATTAACACTGGCCGCACAGGCAGAAATGCAGGAGATGACCCTGTTAAAACATGCGGTTACCGAAAATGAAATTGCTGAAATTCTTGCCCATTGGACAGGCATTCCAGTGGCTAAAATGCTCGAAGGGGAACGCGATAAGTTACTGCAGATGGAAAACCATCTGCACACCAGAGTAATAGGTCAAAACGAGGCGATTGATGCGATTGCCAATGCGATTCGTCGCAGCCGTGCGGGGTTAAGTGATCCTAATCGTCCGATTGGATCCTTCCTGTTCTTAGGACCTACCGGGGTCGGTAAAACGGAATCCTGTAAAGCATTAGCTAATTTCCTCTTTGACAGTGAGGATAATATGGTGCGCATTGATATGTCTGAGTTTATGGAAAAACATTCAGTCTCCCGTCTGGTAGGTGCGCCTCCGGGATATGTGGGATATGAGGAGGGCGGTTATCTGACCGAAGCGGTGCGCCGTAAACCCTATTCTGTGATTCTGCTCGATGAAATAGAGAAAGCCCATCCCGACGTTTTCAATATTTTACTGCAGGTGCTCGATGACGGGCGTTTAACCGATGGTCAGGGGCGTACGGTGGATTTCCGTAATACAGTGATCATTATGACCTCCAATATCGGCTCTGATATTATTCAAGAGCGCTTTGACCAAGTAGGTTATGACGAAATTAAATCGGCTTTACTGGAGGTATTGGCGCATCAATTTAAACCGGAGTTTTTAAACCGTATTGATGAAACCGTTGTCTTCCATCCATTGGGTATGGAACACATTAAATCGATTGCGACGATTCAGTTAGAATTATTACAGAAACGTCTGAAAGATAAAGATTACCTGTTAACCTTTAGTGATCAGGCTATACAGTTGCTGGTGGATGCGGGTTATGATCCTGTTTATGGTGCAAGACCGCTAAAACGCGCTATTCAGCAGTTGCTTGAGAACTCCTTAGCACAAGATATCCTCTCCGGACGTCTGCAAACGGGTAAAGAGATAAAGGTAAGTGTGCAGGATGGCAAAATGGTCTTTGAACAGTAACAGTGAATGTTTATAACTATTGATCATTACTCTTGAACAACAATATCCCCCTGCACAGGGGGATATTTTTAGGTGTTCTTTTAATAGCAAATCCGATAGTTTTGTACTCATTTATGATTGTTAAAATGATTGTTAAAATGATTGTTAAAATGATTGTTAATTACTCGTGCATAAGTTTTCCTCAGGCTTTCGCTTGAAGAATTTTGTGTGACGTTCTTACAAAAATTAAACCGAACATTTAAAGTGAAAGCTTTCTCAAAACTAAGTCGGCTAGGAAGCTAGATTCCCACGCAGAACGTGGGAAACGATAAGTTGTATAACTGCTAGAGTGAAAACCAGAAAATCTTGTTTTAATTAAAAAGGAATGGGATAGGTTTTAATAACCGTATCGATTTCACTTAATACCTGCTCGCTTAAAGGCATAGCAAACGCATCTATAT
>JBATHQ010000204.1:0-13520 GCA_049667005.1 Psychromonas sp. | reverse complement strand
GGCAAATGGAACCAGTTCATACCTAATTCCCTGGTTTGCTCTGGTAATTGTGCAACACCGGCTTCTGCCATTTCAGCAAAGTCCAATGCAGTTACCACTGCTTGTACACCCTGTGCTTGCAATTGCTTAAGCGAAGTTGATAAATCAGCTTCTTTTGTACCCGGACAAGGCGTCAACACTAATGCAGATTGACCTGCTAATATTTGCAGTTCCCATGTTGGGTGAATAGTTGCTTGTGTCATATTATTACTCCTTATGCCAGACCGACTTTACGAACGAGTTCCGCGGTACGGGTTGCGTAACCCATTTCGTTATCATACCAGGCATAGATTTTCACCATACGCGAACCAACAACCATAGTTGATAACGCATCAACGATAGTCGAGCGTTGATCTCCTCTATAATCAACAGAAACCAGTGGACGTTCTTCATATCCAAGAATGCCGTTTAGTTCGCCCAATGAAGCTTCTTTCAGTAGTGCATTTACTTCTTCGCTGGTCGTATCACGTTTAACATCAAAAACGATGTCGGTTAGTGATGCATTTGCTAGCGGGACACGGACTGCATGACCGTCAATTCTGCCTTTTAATTCTGGGAATATTTCGATAATTGCTTTTGCTGAACCTGTGGTTGTTGGGATCAGGCTTGTTCCGCAGGAACGGGCACGGCGGAGATCCTTATGCGGTGCATCCAAAATAGTTTGCGTATTGGTTAAGTTATGAATGGTTGTAAATGAAGATTGTTCAATACCCAGTTTTTCATGAATTACTTTCACAACAGGTGCAATACAGTTTGTCGTGCAAGACGCTGCGGTTACTATTTTATGCAGATCTGGATTAAAGATATGATCATTTACACCGACAACGATGTTGACAATACCTTCCTCTTTTACAGGCGCAGAAACAACCACCCGCTTAACACCCTGATCCAGATATTTATTTAAAAAATGACCTTCGCGGTGCACGCCAGTTGCTTCTATGACCACATCACATCCCGACCAGTCAACAGCCTCAATATCCCGCTCGCGCGTGGTGCTGATGTGCTTACCATTAATAATCATCTCGGCACCATTACTGGTTACTTGATGATGCCAACGCCCCTGAACGGAATCAAACTCCAACAGGTGTGCAAGAGTTTTACTGTCGCCTGCAACATCATTGATAACAACAAATTCAAACTCCGGCCAGTCAAACGAGGCACGCAGAGCTAAACGGCCAATACGGCCAAATCCATTAATTCCAACTTTAATCGTCATCTTTATTTACTCTCTCTTTAATAAACTAGGTTTAAGTAGCGCAAGGGCGGTTTTCCATCGCCTGTAAGCGCTCGATATCTTGTTGATACTGTTCTTTCAGGCAGTTTGAATCTTTTAGGCCGATAATGATTTTACGCAACCAGCCCGGTAGTTCAGTCGAAACGCTATACCTCACCCATTGGCCAATTCGCTCATCCACCAGCACACCTGATTGACGCAGTTGTGCAAGGTGACGTGAAATTTTAGGTTGGCTCTCCTGCAGTGCCTGTGTTAATTCACAAACGCACAGCCCATCTTCTCTGGCAATCAGCAGCAGGCAGCGAACGCGTGTTTCATCTGATAACATTTTAAAAAATTGATTTGGTAACATTTTATCAGCCATGTATATGCATATGCGTATATATTATTAAATAATAAAAAGAAGTCAAGCTGCCGAATACAATGTCATAAAAGGTTCACATGCTCAGGGCTTAAAGAAAACATCAATTGATAAAGTGCGGTAACGGTTAGGAAGGGGATCAGTATTAATTTTGCAAGTTCACAGATACAAAAAAGGGACTCTATGGCGAGTCCCTTTTTGTTTGTAAGTTATTATTTTTTATAAAATATAACGGCTTAAATCTTCATCTTTCACCAAATCATCCAACCTGTTAGCAACGTAGTTTTCATCAATGATAATTGATTCACCCTGACGCTCTGATGCCTCATAGGATAGATCATCGAGAATACGTTCCATTAGAGTATGTAAACGGCGCGCACCGATATTTTCTGTTGTTTCATTAACATGCCAGGCAGCTTTAGCTATTTTATCTATACCATCTTGGGTAAATTGGATGGTTACCCCTTCAGTTGCTAATAAAGCTTGATACTGCTCCGTTAAAGAAGCGTTAGGCTCAGTTAATATTCTTGCCAGATCCCCCTCTGTAAGGGCTTCCAGTTCAACTCTGATAGGCAGACGCCCCTGCAACTCTGGAATGAGATCCGAAGGTTTAGCAAGTTGGAATGCACCCGATGCAATAAACAGCATGTGATCTGTTTTCACCATACCATGCTTAGTACTCACAGTGGATCCTTCAATTAAGGGTAACAAATCACGTTGTACACCTTCTCTTGATACATCCGGGCCTGAAGAATCGCCGCGCTTACAAATTTTATCTATTTCATCAATAAAGATAATACCGTTATTTTCTGCTGCAAATAGGGCTTTTTCTTTAAGATCTTCCTGGTTGATTAATTTTGCCGCTTCAGACTCGATAAGACTCTTCAAGGCATCTTTAATTTTCATTTTTCGCTTGTTGGTTTGACCTTTACCGGACATATTTTGAAACATGCCTTGTAATTGATTGGTCATCTCTTCCATGCCTGGAGGAGCCATTATTTCAACACCTATCTGCGGTGCAGGTACATCTATCTCAATCTCTTTGTCATGTAGCTTTCCTTCACGCAGTTTCTTGCGGAAAGATTGTCGCGCAGCACCGTCTTCTGTGCTTATGTTTTGCCAGTCATCGCCTGTTTTAGCCGGTGGTATAAGGATATCGAGAATACGATCTTCAGCTAAATCTTCAGCTTTATGAGTCACTTTTTCCATTTCCGCTTCGCGGGTAATTTTAAACGCAACATCGACCAGATCGCGAATGATAGATTCGACTTCCTTGCCGACATAACCGACTTCAGTAAATTTAGTCGCTTCCACCTTAATAAAAGGGGCTTTAGCCAGTTTTGCTAAACGGCGGGCTATTTCTGTTTTACCCACTCCGGTAGGACCGATCATCAAAATATTTTTAGGAGTGACCTCCTGACGAATCTCTTCTTCAAGCTGCATACGTCTCCAGCGATTACGCAGGGCAATAGCGACGGCACGTTTTGCATTTTTTTGGCCAATAATATGGCGATCTAACTCATGTGTAATTTCTTTCGGCGTCATGTTTGACATAGTTTTATACCCTATTTGTCACTTTTAGTAATGATTTTATCTGCGTAATCAATACATTCAATTGTTTGATTGGTGTTTGTAAAAACACAAATATTGCCTGCTATTGTCAATGCTTTCTGGACAATAGTTTTGGCATCTAAATCGGTATTTTCTAATAATGCAATGGCCGCAGATTGTGCAAAGTTACCACCAGAGCCAATTGCTATTAAATCATTTTCGGGTCTGACCACATCGCCATTACCGGTAATAATATAGGAATAATTTTTATCCGCGACAGCTAAAAGCGCTTCAAGCTTGCGCAGCATTCTATCTGTACGCCAATCTTTTGCTAATTCGACAGCTGCGCGTTCAAGATTCCCCTGATGTGCTTGCAGTTTTGCTTCAAAACGCTCTAAAAGGGTAAACGCATCGGCTGTGCCACCGGCAAAACCGGCTATTACTTGGTTGTTATATAAACGATGAACTTTACGAGCATTACTTTTCATGACGGTATTACCGAGAGAAACCTGACCGTCGCCACCAATAACTACTTGGTTACCGCGACGTACTGAAACAATAGTAGTCATATTTTTACCTTTAACGTGATAAATAGAATGGGCTGTAAAAACGGGGTGTTTATTAATCTAATAGATATATGGCGGATAATTTTTTTTTCAAGGGGGCAGTAAAGCGAAAAGAATAACTTTTTGTTTGTTCACTTTTTTTATTACTCTTCTGCTAATCTCGATTTCCCCGCTTAAAAATAATTAGAGTTACTATTTTTCTATCTTTAGCTGAGTTTATTCATTAACCCAGAGTTAGTGCTGCTCACTATTTAATATTTGCCACTGATGCGCGGCGAACTAGAGTAGGCATAAATAATCGCTGCTCATTCTGGCTAGCTTCTTGATTGTTGGCTAATTGCAATGCCATCTTAACAGCTTCATTTGCCATCACTTGAATAGGGTAGCGGATGGTTGTCAGGCGCGGATAGATAAAACGTGCAATGTGGCTATCGTCGAAACCAATGACCGACATATCTTCTGGAATGCGCACTCCATTTTCCTGAAGCAAAACCAGACAACCTGCAGCCATGTCGTCGTTGTAGGTGGCAATGGCTGTGATCGGGATGTTTTTGGCTATAAGGTTAATCATTGCCTGCTCACCACCTAACTCGTCTGGCTCACTGTACTCAATGTATTCGTCTCTCGCTTCAATACCGTTATCACGAAGGGCATCGAGATAGCCGGCTTTACGATCATGCGCATCTTCAATATCATGGCTAGAGCAGATATAAGCAATGTGTTTGTGACCATTATGAATCAGATACTCGGTTGCTATGTAGGAGCCTTTGTGGTTATCCAAAGCAATACAGCGGGAGGCAATGTCAGGAACGATACGGTTAATTAAAACCATTCCAGGTATTTCAGCAGCCAGATTGGTTAACTCTTGATCTGACAGGCCTTTGCTATGAATAACCAGAGATTTACAGCTGCTGTTGAGCAACAAATTTATCGCATTCCGCTCTTTGATTGCATTATGGTAACCACTGCCAATCAAAAGCTGTTTTTCTTGTTTACTTGCGATTTTTTCAATGGCTTTTACCATGCTGCCAAAGAAGGGGGCTGATACGTCATTAACCAGAACACCGATCGCATTAGAAGACTTGCTGACAAGTGATCTGGCATTGGCATTGGGGCGATAACCCAGTTTTTTTATCGCTTTATTAACCGCGATAATAGCTGATTCACTGGTATGGGGGGCGTTGTTAATGGCCCTGGATGTAGTCGCTATTGATACACCTGCTTCTTTTGCGACGTCTTTAATGGTAACCATAGAATCCTCTTAATAATCTTACTGGCTAATTAAACAATGGATATGGCCAGAAAACAAATGTTAGTTGAATATCGTTAGCAACGAGATTTACCAGCAGTGCATTATAAATATCCCCCTATAACGCTAGGATATTGCAGTTTAGAGTGACTGCCAATATCGATAATATAATAAGGTATCAGTTCAAAAGTCTTATCAGGAAACGTTTCCATTGCTATGAAGTAGATCACTGAAACTTTTATTCTTTTCTTTAGTATGCGGGTAATTTTATAATTAAGGTAGGGCGTGATGATTAATAATACACTGATTGAACTGACCGGACAGCAAACCCAGCTAATTATAGAGTTGGGAGAATACGTTGAGATTCTACATTGGGGATCACCGATAAAAGGTGACTTGGCCAGTTTTCGTATGGCGCTGCACCGGCCAGTGCCATATGGCCGGTTAGATACTGATATTGCAATAACATTAAGCCCTGAGCTTGGTCGCGGTATTTTCAGCAGTCCGGGTGTAGAAGGGCATCGAGCTGGTATGGATTGGGCTCCTGTTTTCAAGATCCAAACAATTAATCAAGAAGATCAAGTGCTCATAATTATCAGTGAAGATGCGCAAGCTGGGTTGCGTCTGACAAGCGAGCTGTGCCTGGATGCTTATGATGTGCTTAAAATCCGTCATACACTGACCAACATAAAAAGCGGGGTGTACCATGTGAACCGTTTGGCAAACACTTTGCCCCTGCCTGCCCGTGCTAATGAATTAATGACCTACTACGGCCGTTGGCTTCATGAGTTTCAAACTGTACGTCAACCCCTGTTGCAAGGTGGTTATCAGCAGGAGAACCGCCGTGGTCGAACTTCACACGAACACTACCCTGCGCTAGTTGCTGGAACGACGCATTTTAATGAGCTTTGTGGTGACGTATGGGGGTTTCATTTTGCCTGGAGTGGCAACCACAGACTACGTGTTGATGTAAAAGCTGACGGTCGCCGTTTTATGCAGGCAGAAGTGATTTATATGCCGGGAGAAGTCTCGTTGGAAAAAGATCAAAGCTTAACTTCGCCCTGGCTATATGCAAGTTACAGTGATCAAGGTTTGAATGGCATGAGTCAGCAGTTCCACGCACATGTGCGAAAAACGATTTTGCCGGCCTATTTTGCCAATCGACCAAGACCAATTCATCTTAATACTTGGGAGGGCATCTATTTCGATCACGATCCAGAGTACATTATGGCGATGGCCACTCAGGCAGCTGAAATGGGTGTTGAACGTTTCATTATCGATGATGGTTGGTTCAAAGGTCGCAATGGAGATAAAGCCGGATTAGGGGATTGGTTCCTTGATAACAGTAAATACCCTGATGGATTAGAGCCTGTGGTCGATCACGTAAACTCACTGGGAATGGAGTTTGGTCTGTGGTTTGAACCGGAGATGATCAATAAAAACTCTGATCTGTACCGTCTTCATCCTGAATGGTTGTTAGCGCTGGATGGATACGAGCAACCCACTGGGCGTAATCAGTATGTCATTGATTTACAGAATGAGGAGGCTTTCACCTATCTTCTGGACAGGTTGGTTTATTTTCTTGGAAAATATAATATTAGCTACATTAAATGGGATATGAACCGCGAGGTAGTGCAGCCAGCTCACTTAGGCAAAGCGGCAGCATATCAACAGGTTGAGCGTTATTACCAGTTGATCGATAAGGTGCGGGCAAAGCATCCTCAGGTAGAGATCGAGTCTTGTGCAGCTGGTGGTGGGCGAATTGATTTTGAAGTGCTGAAACGAACCCATCGCTTTTGGCCGTCAGACAATAACGACGCATTGGAGCGGCAGAGTATCCAGCGCGGAATGAGTTACTTTTTTCCGCCCGAAGTGATGGGCAGTCATATCGGTGCGAGTTATTGCCACAGTACTCGTCGTCGACACAGTATTGCATTCCGCGGTCTAACGGCGTTGTTCGGTCATATGGGGATAGAGTTGGATCCCGTGAAAGAAAATCAGGAAGAAAAACAAGGTTTTGAGCGTTATATTAAACTGCACAAAATGCTTCGACCGCTATTGCATAATGGCCAAACCTGGCGTATTCCAAGCGACGATCCGGCTCATCAGATCCATGCGGTGATCGCACCGGATAAATCCGAGGCTGTTGTTATGATTGCGCAGTTGGCTATGCCGACCAATGCATTGAGTGGTCACCTGCGAATACCTGGTTTGGACGCAAAGGCACTGTATTATATTTCAGTCGTTGATAAGCCGGCTGATTATAATGATATCGTCAATTACCAGCCCGCATGGACAAAATCGGGTTGTAAGTTATCAGGATCCTGGTGTGAAGAGGTCGGTTTGACGATGCCTATTCTTGATGCTGAGAGCGCTATGTTGATTAAATTTGAGCGGATTTAATTAAGCGAACTGCTGATATCTGGCATTATGTAAAAATTTACTGGTTGTTGGAGTGATTAACTTTAAATAACTGGTTTTTTTATCTATTGTTGTCATTCTATTACTCTTTCACTGGTAGAAATATGTAATATTGAACAACTTATCTCACTCTTTCTGCCCTGTCGGGAGAAGGAGTGAGATAAGTTGTGGGGACAGAAAAAGGTTAACAGGTCCGTTCAATTAGTTTGATCTGTTTTTTTAGCGCCAGAACCAAATTTGGCAATCATTTACTTTAGCGCGTTGTAACTTATGACGGTCTTTTTCTGCGGTTCTTTTGCGCTCATAGGGACCCAAAATAACACGATACCAATTACCTGTTTTTCTGACTTCACTGTTTAAACCTTGAAATGCGATTCTCACTTTTAATGATTCTGCATCACCCTGACGGCGGAATGAACCGCATTGCATCTGATAAGGTTCGGTTACGGCCGTCTCTTCCGGTATATCAACTTGGACAATTTTTGTCTTGAGCTTATTTTCATAGTCCCACTTCGGCTCAGGCATTTCCGGCAACGATTCCTCTTTCTGCGCTGGCTTTTTAACGATTTCGTCAGTCTGTGGCTTTTGAACCCAGAACACAAAATAGCTGATAAATCCTATTATCAATAAAGCAGCTAAAACAGCAATATAAGGGACACGCCCTCTATTTTTAACTGCAGCAGGTTTGCGTACAACGCGCTTTTTTGGAGTCACTCTAGCTGGTTTACGTCTATTTATGGGTGCCATTAGTTACATACGCTCCAATGTATTAATTCCTAATAATGATAGACCCTGTTTAAGCGTGTTAGCGGTTAAAGCGGCTAATTTCAGACGACTCTGTTTTTGCTCTTCTGTTTGCGCAGCTAGAATTGGGCAAGCTTCATAAAAGCTGGAAAACAATCCTGCTAATTCAAACAGGTAGGAGCATAAAAAGTGCGGCATCCCCTGCTTGGCAACGGATTTTATAATTTCATTAAACTGCATCAGCTTGCTTGCTAAATCTATCTCTTTCTCCTGGGTTAACGAAACAGGCGCGGTGATACTTTGCATATCAATCTCTGCTTTGTTAAATATACTGATCACACGGGTATAAGCATAAAGCAGGTAAGGGGCTGTATTACCTTCAAAACTTAACATGCTGTCAAAACTGAAAGTGTAATCACTGGTGCGGTTTTTAGATAAATCAGCATATTTAACAGAAGAGATGCCGACAATAGAGGCGATATGGCGAAGTTCTTGCTCATCCATGTCCGGATTTTTTTGTTTTACCAAATCATATGCTCGCTCTTCCGCTTCAGTTAACAGATCGGCTAGTTTTGCAACGGTTCCCGAACGGGTTTTAAATGGGCGGCCATCTTCTCCCATCACCGTTCCGAATGGCATATGCTCAAGTGATGTTTCAGTTTTTACGAATCCTGCTAAACGGGCAACTTCAAATACTTGCTGGAAGTGTAAGCCCTGACGCGCATCTACAAAATAAAGGATACGATCAGCCTTAAGCTCATTCTGGCGATAACGCATTGCCGCTAAATCAGAGGTTGCATATAAGAAGCCACCATCTTTCTTCTGAATAATAACCGGCAGCGGTTCACCCTCTTTGTTTTTAAAGGTTTCTAAGAAAACACATTTAGCACCCTGACTTTCCTGTAATAACCCCTGCTTATCGAGTTCGCCAACAACCACTGCCAAATCATCATTATAAGCACTTTCACCACGGACATCCTGACGTGTCAGGCTGACACCTAAACGATCATAGGTTTCTTGACAATGTGACAGGCTAATTTCATTAAATTGGGTCCACAGTTTTAAACACTCGGCATTGCCGCTCTGCAGTTCAACCACTAAATTACGTGCGCGTGTTGCAAAATCTTCTGACTCATCAAAACGGCCTTTTGCGGCACGGTAAAAAAGCTCTAAATTGGAAAGATTATTTTCAATCGGCTCATTTTTAGCACGTAACTCTTCCATATACGCAAGCAGCATACCGAACTGCGTACCCCAATCTCCAACATGGTTCTGGCGAATAATTTTATTGCCTTGAAACTCTAACGTGCGCGCGACAGCATCACCAATAATTGATGAGCGCAGATGACCTACATGCATCTCTTTGGCCAAATTTGGCGATGAGTAATCGACCACGATTGTTTGCGGGTTAGCGACGACTTCCAGGTTTAATTTTTCGTCTGAATAAGCGTTGTTAATCTGTTCTTCCAGAAAGTTTGGATTAATGAAAAAATTGATAAATCCAGGACCGGCTATCTCCATTTTTATGATCAACGCAGAATCCGGAATATTTGCCATTATCAGCTCTGCCAATTGGCGAGGGTTTTGTTTGGCCGGTTTTGCCAACATTAATGCGAGGTTATTGGCAAAGTCGCCATGGGATTTATCTTTGGTGCGATCAATATTGATGCGAGGTTGAATATCCGCAGGAATAATTTGCTGTGTTTTTAGACAAGCAACGGCTTGTTCGAGTAGTTGCTGGATATGCGCTTTCATAGATAAATCACCAATTAATACGGACTAATAATAATACTTAATTCTACCGTTTATCGCGTGTGAACACTAGGGGCTGTTTATCTTTCGATATTGTTTTTGCTGCTGTTTGCTGGTTCTTTAGTATAAAGGACGCTGCCCTTATACCAATTCGCGTTATAATGTGATCTAATTTGTAGAGCATTGTATGTGCATTAAACAACTGTAAAATAAGGAAAATAATGCAAGAAAGGTATTGTGTGGAGGGTAAAATAGATCCTACTATTGGTAACTTGAATATGCAAAAGGCTATTGTTCTAGATAACCTGTTGATAATGAGCTAAAAAGAAGCATAAACTGTGCCCGAAGGTTTCCCCTAATAGCCTTTTACTTTGTGTTGCGATATCTGTGCGTAGATAACTCGCGGCACACCTTGCTCGTGATTAAAACGCTTTTATCTCCCATAAAACAGACATAAATGAGTGGTCGAGAGAGTGAAACATCACGTTGCAGGATTACCCAACCCTATTATTCGGTTGGGTAATGCTGATTTTTGCATCTTGAGGTAGCTGGTATATATAAGTAACTGGTTATGCAAAAAAGACCAGAAGCATAAATACCGGACAAACGATGCGTACGTAAAGTGGCCAGATTTTCCAGAATAAACCTTTCTCCAGCTCCGGATAGCCTTGTTTAATCTCTTTAAGCAGTTTATTGCGGCTCCATACCCAACCAACAAGTAATGCCCAGCACAAACCTAAAATAGGCTGGCCGTATACTGTGGTAACTTCAATCACCAAACCAAATAGGGAGCCAAAATTAAACACGATAAGCGCTGCTATCAGCGTAATTAAACCGCCAATCCAAAGTACAGCAGTACTGCGTTTATGGTTAAGTTCTTCAATTGCACACGCGACAGGGACCTCCAGCATCGAGATAGAAGAGGTAAGTGCGGCAATAATCATCAGCAAGAAGAAGACCAGGCTAACAACTAAACCAACGCCTCCCATGGTATCAAACATGGCCGGAAGAACCGTAAATACCAGTGTGTCAGAGCTTAATAGTTCTCCAGCTTCAGAGAATATTTGCACGCCATGCTGTTTTGCTACAAACATTGCCGGCAGAATAAGTAAACCGGCACCAATCGCAACAGCAGTATCAACGGCTGCAACCTGAGCCGCTGTTTTAGGAATATTAATATCCTTGCTTAGGTAAGACCCATAAACCATGATCGTGCCACAACCTAAAGAGAGCGAGAAAAATGCCTGCCCCATTGCACTGACAAGCAGTTGCGGGCTGAGGTGAGAAAGATCGGGGATCAGGTACATTTTTAATCCTTCCATTGCACCATCTTGGGTAAATATATAGATGATCAGGATGGCAAACAAGGCGAACAGTATAGGCATAAGACGGGTAGACCAAAGCTCGATACCGTCATGCACACCGTTTTTAACGACATGCATAGTGGTCAGCATAAAGATAACCATCAAGATCAAATTACGTGTTGATCCAAAGCTGTTAACCCAATCAGATGCTTGTGTTAAACCAACAAGATCAAATACACTGCCGGCAAAAGCGCCCACTAACCAACCGGCCACAATAGAGTAGAAACTTAAAATAAGTGATGCAGTGATCATTGCAGCAAGGCCGAGTAATACCGCTCCTAACTTACCTTTTGGCCAAACTGCTCGAATTGAACCAATTGGATCGGACTGACCATAACGGCCAATGGTTAGTTCAGCCACCAACATCGGGAATGCAAGTAAACACACCATTGCTAAATAGACGAATAAAAATACAGCACCACCGTTGCTCGCTGCTTGTGTTGGGAACCCCCATATATTACCAAGGCCAACTGCAGATCCTGCGGCTGCCATGATAAAGCCAAATTTTGATGAAAACTGGGCTCTTGAATTACTTGCCATTATATTTTTTTCCGTTGGTTTATAGTGATGTTTACGTAATAGTTTGTTTATCGGCTTGATGTAAGCCACTATCATTATATTTATTTGATTTAATTGCTTGATTTTATTATTGTTATTATACTGTTTAAAAGTTTTAACGGTAAAGTCAAAAATTTATGGGTAACTTTGCAGGACTCAATGCCCTCGCCCTAACATCTCAGATGCTTCCATCACCAGCATAAAAGCCTGATCGTCAGTTTGTTTTATAATCTCTTTTAATCGTGATATTTTTTTAACATCAATAACTAAGAAAATAATTTTTTTATCTTCGTTATTTTTTAATCCGGAACCCGTTAAGATTGTGCCTTTTTCTTCGAGGTTATCAGAAATTGCAATACTTAACTCTTCCGCCTTATTTGTCGTTATATGAATAACTTTGGTAGTAAGCGTTCCTGTTAATACCATATCAATTGATTTTGAGGTGGCGTAAATACTGATAATGCTCCATAGCGCCTTTTCTATATCTTTAAAAATATAAATCGAACAGGCCACAATCAGGATATCAATCAACATGATCACTTTAGCGGGTTTTATACGCGCGTTTTCATAGGCGATTCTGGCTATAATTGTTGATCCACCTGCACTCGAATTCCCCTTTATTATCAGCCCGACACCAAAACCAATAATGATTCCGCCAAAAATGGACGCAAGCAATATATTGTTGGTAATGACTATTTCGGTCAAGTTTTGGGTGAAAAAATCAATAAATACAGAGATTAAAATAATGGTGATGATTGTTTTTGCAGCAAATTTCTTGCCTATGTATTTTATTCCCCAGATAATAAGCGGCACATTAATGGCTATCACCATTGAGCTTATAGAAAAACCACTTAGATGGTGCAGGAGTATCGCCATCCCCGGGGTTCCTCCTGTGGTAAAGTGGTTTGGTATAAAGAAAAGCACAACAGCGAGTGCAATAAGCAGCGCGCCAAATAAAAGAAAAATGTAATCCTTCAGCTCATTTGTGGGGAATATTTTCGACATGATTTGTCCTGAGTTTAAATTTTTTAAAGCGCTTGTAAGGTTTTGAAAAACAAATTTTTTAATAGTAAATTGTTGAATATATTAAATACATAATATTAGGCAGGTTCGGCTCGGCATATTTTTTCATATTTAGGTCAATTATATTCATTATGATGCGAATAACAGAGCGTAAACATAAAATAGCAAGCTCAGTTATTTAAGCTTGCTAAGATAAAATTAGCGGTAGCAACTACAGCGCAGAGAATGCCTTCGCCACTTTATTAACATTGGATTGATTCAAACCCGCTAAACACATACGGCCACTGGCAATTAAGTAGATACCATGAGTATCTCGCAGTTCATTGACTTGTTGTTGGGTAAATCCGGTGTAGCTAAACATCCCTTTCTGCTGAATAAGAAAATCAAAGTTTTTCTCGGGTACTAAGGATGTTAACTGTTGATGCAAACTATCGCGCATTGTGTCAATACGTGAACGCATTGTTTCCACTTCAGTTAACCATTGCTGATTTAACGCATTGTCATTAAGTACTTTTGAAACTAATGCTGCGCCATGTTTAGCTGGACTTGAATAATTTCGGCGCACTGTCGCTTTAAGCTGCCCTAATACTCGTGTTGCAGTCTCTGCATTTTGACACACGAAAGAAAGACCGCCGACACGTTCACCATAAAGCGAAAA
>JBATHQ010000203.1:0-3166 GCA_049667005.1 Psychromonas sp. | reverse complement strand
GCCATCAAAAACACTCTGCCAGCGCTGCATAGCGATCTTTGATGTGCTCGATAAGCATATGGATTTTTCGCGGTGGCTGGCGAGTGAACGGATAAACGGCATAAATACCCAACTTTTTTCCTACCTGTTCAGGGAATATATCCAATAAATCGCCCTGCAAAAAATCCTGATATACCAAACATCTTGGCACGTAGGCCAGTCCATATCCGCCCAGTGCCGCTTTTCTTAATGCCGCAGCATTATTGGTTGAGAAATTACCCGCGACAGTGACAATGTAGTTGCCGTTAATCCCTTTAAACTCCCATTCAGATGCTCCCGTTGTTTGATAGGCATATTGCAGGCAGTTATGATTAACCAGATCTTTCGGGGTCATCGGTTTGCCAAAACGTTTTATATAAGCAGGTGCTGCGCAGATAACCCATTGCGAGTCGATAAGATGCCGGGCGATTAAGCTTGAATCGATTAACGTTCCGGTGCGTATCACCAGGTCGTAGCCGCCTTTAATAATATCGACAAAGGCGTTTTCCAGCGACATATCAACGGTCAAATCCGGATGCATGCTGCAAAACTCAGCCACCGCATCGGCTAAAATAAAATCACCGGAAATACTCGGGACCGACATCTTGACATGACCGCTAACGTTTTCACCGTATCCGGATACAGAGTCAATGGCCTCTAATGCTGCCTGCTTCACATTTTTAGCACCTTGATAAAGCACTTTTCCTGCTTCGCTGATGGTCAGTTTTCGTGTTGTTCGAAACAAAAGCTGCACCCCAAGATCCTCTTCCAATTTTGCAATTCGTTTGCTAACTACTGAATTTGTAAGGTAATTTAGTTCTGCTACTTTACTAAAAGAACCCTCCTCTACTACTTGAGCAAAGAGGATAAGGTCATCTGTTTTTGCCATGATTATGCTACTTTTGGAAATAATGTTATTCATTATCTACATATATCCACAAAATAGATAGGCGTATCGTGTCGCAACATTAATTTAACAAGCCGTTTACAAACTGCTTGCGTAACAACACAACAGCTAGACAATGGAAGGATAAGCCAATATGAATGAAACCCTGCTCGCGTTAATCGCCTTTTCGCCAATAGTGATCGCGGCCGTATTACTGGTTGGTCTAAACTGGCCAGCCAAGCGGGCCATGCCCGTCGCCTTTATAATGACCGTGCTGATCGCACTGTTTTTCTGGGACGTATCAGTTACCCGTATTATCGCCTCATCCCTGCAAGGTTTAGTAATTACCGTTGCGGTGCTTTGGATTGTCTTCGGTGCCATATTTCTGCTCAATACCCTGAAACATACCGGTGCGATCAGCGCTATTCGTAATGGCTTCACCGATATTTCTGCGGATCGCCGCGTACAGGCGATCATCATTGCCTGGTGTTTCGGAACCTTTATTGAAGGTGCTTCCGGTTTCGGTACACCGGCAGCGATTGCCGCGCCTCTTTTAGTGGCGATCGGTTTCCCCGCATTAGCCGCGGTCTTAATGGGGATGATGATTCAATCAACCGCCGTATCCTTCGGTGCCGTAGGTACGCCAATTATTGTCGGTGTCAATAAGGGTCTTGATACACACAATATCACTGAAACACTGGTTGCCGGTGGCTCTAATTGGGATGTTTATCTGCAGCAGATAACCAGCAATGTTGCGGTCATCCATGCGGCCGTCGGTACGCTGATCCCGGTGCTAATGGCGATTATGCTAACCCGCTTCTTTGGTAAGAATAAAAGTTGGACAGAAGGGTTAGATATTTTGCCATTCGCTATCTTTGCAGGATTGTCATTTACGGTTCCTTACGCACTGACCGGTGTTTTCCTCGGAGCTGAATTCCCTTCATTAATTGGTGGCTTAGTCAGCCTTGCGGTTGTGGTAACTGCCGCGAAAAAGGGTTTTCTTGTACCTAAAACAACGTGGGATTTTGAAAGCGAAAAGAGTTGGCCGAAAGAGTGGTTGGGTTCACTGAAAATAGACCTGAAAGACGACCACAAAAAACCAATGAACTTAGTGCTGGCGTGGGCTCCTTATGTACTGCTGGCGGTGGTACTTGTAGCAAGCCGTGTCAATGCCGATTTCAAAGCTTTCTTAACGGGCATCAGCTTATCATTCAGCAATATCTTAGGCGAGACGGGTATTAGCGCCTCCCTTGAGCCGCTCTATCTGCCCGGTGGTATTCTGGTCTTCGTTGCATTACTGGCGGCTATCCTGCAGTCAAGCAGTTTAAAACCATTAGCCAGTGCAGTGGGCGAATCAAGCAAAACACTGCTCGGAGCCGGCTTTGTACTGGTATTTACTATTCCGATGGTGCGTATCTTCATTAACTCTGGCGTTAACGCGGCAGATTTAGCCAGCATGCCCGTGACCACGGCCAACTTTGCATCCGGGTTAGTGGGGGATTTTTTCCCTGCACTCAGTCCGACAATTGGTGCTCTGGGCGCCTTCATTGCTGGTTCAAATACGGTTTCCAATATGATGTTCAGCCAATTCCAGTTTGAAGTCGCGCAATCATTAAGCATTTCCAGCGTTGCTGTCGTTTCACTGCAGGCCGTCGGTGCAGCAGCCGGTAATATGATTGCCATTCACAACGTAGTTGCTGCATCTGCAACGGTTGGTTTGTTGGGCAGAGAGGGCGTCACACTGCGCAAAACCATTATCCCGACGTTTTATTACATTGTTGCAACGGGTGTGATTGGTTTGTTGATGATCTATGGTTTCGGTTTTACCGATGTGCTGATGCATGCCCAGAAAGGTTAATAGCGGCACTACTTTGACCCCTCTTCAGGGGCGGCTGGAATACACATTGGCTTATGGTGCAGACCGCCCAAGGCAATGGCGAGTGATTTTAATTGAGGATATATAATGCAACCTAACTACCAAACACTACAAAACAAACTGGCAACGCGAATTGATCAAGAGCGAATCTTTACCACAGAAGCGCAATGTCTTGCCTACGGTACGGATGCCAGATTTTACCGTTTAATACCGAAAATGGTGCTGCGCTTAAAAGATCTTGATGAGTTGATCTACACCCTTCAGGCTTGCGCTGAACTGAGCATACCCTGTACCTTTCGTGCCGCCGGTACCAGTCTCTCCGGGCAGGCGGTATCAGATTCTGTTTTGATCACGCTGAGCGATGATTGGCGTGGTCACAGCATTCA
>JBATHQ010000202.1:0-3139 GCA_049667005.1 Psychromonas sp. | reverse complement strand
CGTCGATATAGAGCCAGTAGGCCAGCAGGAACAGAAAGGTTTGCTGCAGTGAGCGGATCTTCTTAAGAGTATGCTGGATCTGATTGAAAGCATTTTTAATAGCGACAATGCTGGTGGTGCGTCTTGCGGGCGGTTCGTGAACAAATAACAGCACAGGCAGACTGAAGAGTAACCACCAAAGCGCGGTACATACAAAGGCAACGCGAACCGCCTCACTGCTATTCGCGAGAGCGAAAACTTCAGGCTTTAGCGTCATCCAGACATTAAGGGCAAAGATCAATCCTCCGCCAAGATAGCCGAGGCCAAAACCCAGGGCCGATACGCGATCTAGTGAGTGCTGCGGACTGACAACGGGCAGCAGAGCATCATAAAACAGATTACCCCCGGAAAAACCGACCACCGCAGCAACGTATAATAGTGATGCCAGAAGCCACTGCCCCTGCTCTACCCAATATAGCGAGCCAGTCATTACCATTCCCAGGCAGGCAAATATCAGCAAAAAGCCTTTACGCCGCCCCATCTGATCGGCAACCGCGCCCAAAATAGGAGAGATCAGTACCACGATCAAACTGGCCGTTGAGTTGACTAAGCCGAGGTGATAGGTGCTTTCGATAGCGGGCAGATCTGCCGACCAGTACTGCTTGAAAAATATCGGGAAAAAGCCGGCCATCACTACTGTCGCGAAGGCGCTATTCGCCCAGTCGTAAAATGCCCATGACCAGATAGCACGCTTATCTGCAGGTACATCAGACTCGTTAACAATTGGCATCTGCTTACTCCGCTGGATAATCTGTCTAAAAGCGAAAATTCAAGAACCGTTTTTTCAGTATAGGTTATACGCTGGAATTAGGCAGGGAGTGGCTTGTTTCATTAACTTGTTTCTAAATCGTAACTGATTGCAGGTATGAGGTGTATTTTAAGTATTTACGCTATGAACAGGGGGAAATAAACAAAAAAGCCAGTGTAAAAACACTGGCTTTATAATTGCTGTAGCAGATAATAATTAAGCCAGTTTAGCTTTAATAAAGTTAATCACGTCATCAATGGCAACTTCTTGCTTTTCACCTGAAACACGTTCTTTATACTCAATAACACCATTATCTATGCTGCGCTCTCCAATTACCAAGGTATGCGGGATACCGATAAGCTCAGCATCTGCAAACATAATACCCGGACGCTCTTTACGATCATCAAGTAATACTTCGATACCGGCAGCTTTTAATTCCGCATAGTATTTTTCAGCAAGCTCCGCAACACGATGCGATTTCTGCATATTCATTGGCACAATAACCACAGAGAATGGCGCCAAAGCGTCATTCCAGACGATACCGTTTTGGTCATTATTCTGCTCGATGGCTGCTGCGACAATACGTGATATACCAATACCGTAACAACCCATGGTCATTATTTGGTTTTTACCCTGTTGGTTAAGTACTGCTGCATTCATTGCTTTTGCATAGGTATCACCCAATTGGAAGATATGACCCACTTCGATACCACGGGCAATAGACAAAGTACCTTTACCACAAGGGCTTGGATCGCCTTCAACGACATCACGTAAATCGGCCACTTGATATCCAGTGATATCACGATCCCAGTTAACGCCGGTTAAATGTTTGCCAGTTTCATTCGCACCACAAACAAAATCTGCCATTTTCTCAGCCGCACGGTCAACAATCACTTTAATGGTTAATCCTTTTGGTCCGATTGAGCCCGCGTCGCAATTAGCTGCAGCTTTAATTTGCTGTTCATTAGCAAAGGTGAGCGGGCTGGCAATGCCTTCTATATGCTCGGTTTTAATTTCATTGAGGTTATGATCACCGCGTAATACCAGTGCCACGACAGGTGCAATCTCTCCCTCTTCACAGCTACCTTCAACCAGCAGAGTTTTAACGACTTTTGACGTCTCAATATTTAAGAATGCCGCGACCTCTTCAATGGTGTGCGTATTCGGAGTTGACACTTCTGCTATTTCAGCGGTTGCGGCCGGGCGATCAAATGCAGGGGCTAGTGCCTCTGCTTTTTCAATGTTGGCGGCATAATCACTTTGATCAGAAAATACAATGGCATCTTCACCACTTTGTGCAAGCACGTGGAATTCATGGGAGGCGCTGCCGCCAATGCTGCCGGTATCGGCAATAACCGGGCGGTATTCAAGGCCTAAACGTTCGAAAATACGGCAATAAGCAGCAAACATTACTTGATAGGTTTTTTCTAAACATTCATCGCTAAGATGGAAAGAGTAGGCATCTTTCATGGTAAATTCCCGAGCACGCATCACACCAAAACGGGGGCGCGTTTCATCACGGAATTTGGTTTGAATCTGAAACAGGTTTAACGGCAGCTGTTTATAGCTGTTTACTTCTTTGCGTACTAACTCGGTGATCACCTCTTCGTGAGTAGGACCTAAAACGAAGTCACGCGTATGACGATCTTTAATACGTAACAATTCGCCACCGAATTTATCCCAACGACCGGTTTCAATCCAAAGATCCGCAGGTTGCACCACCGGCATTAATACTTCGATCACACCCGCGCGCTCCATCTCTTCACGGACGATCTTTTCAACTTTACGTAAAACACGTAAACCCGTCGGAAGCCAGGTGTATAAACCGGATGCTAATTTGCGGATCATACCGGCACGTAACATAAGCTGGTGGCTGACGATAACAGCATCGCTTGGTGCTTCTTTTTGTGTTGAAAGTAAGTAGTTGGTAGTACGCATGGATATCCTTAATTGATAACATTGGTAAATAAATTGCGCAGATTTTAACAGTGGAAACGTAATGACTAAAGGTTTCTTATTCTATTTGTAAAATATAATTGAATTTAAGGCCTGCTTTCAGCTATTTTGCCCTCATAGAATAGAAAATTATAAGGAATAGAATGAAGAGTTATCTTTTAGCCGGCAAATATAGTGCGGCAATTATGCTGTTTTGCTTTGTTATTGTGTTGATCAATGTGTTGTTACCGGTGAACTTGAATCAATATGGAATTGTCCCGCGTTCTGCTGCGCATCTTAGCGGTATCTTCTTTGCGCCTTTTCTGCATGCCGGGTGGTCACATCTATTCAGTAATTTTTTGCCCTTTATTGTGTTTAGCGCATTGATTGGTCTGCACAGTATTAAACGCTTCTGGC